>JAACFA010000162.1 GCA_009937625.1 Gammaproteobacteria bacterium
TTGAGTGATTAGTCTAACTATGCGCTATAAAGTTCGTTTTTGCCAGATCAGGGTGCGATTGTTTGCCGGCATTGCGACATCCTCGAGCAATTCGAGCCCCGCATCGTTTGCGAGTTGCGCAATCCATTCGAAATCCCTGATCCCGCTGCCGGGGTCACGCGCACGCAGCATTTGATCGAAACGGGCATTGCTTTCGGAGGTATAGGCGCCGCCGTAGCTGAACGGTCCGTAAACCGCAAACACGCCTCCGGGCCCAAGACAGCGGCCAACGCCATCGATACAGGCGGCAACCATGGTGGCGTCCATGATATGGAAGCTGTTGGCGGTATAAACCATGTCATACGCACGGTTGGGCCAGCTACCGAGCACGTCGAGTTCTATCGGCGGCGCCAGGTTTGGCAGCCCGCAAGCCTCGATCCTGGCCGCGATACCGGGCAGGTTAGCGGTCAGGTCGGAGGTCTGCCAGTAAAGCTCCGGTAGCTGGCTCGCGCAAAATACCGCGTGCTGCCCGGTGCCGCTGCCGACTTCGAGCACCTCGCCCTTCAGGTAGGGCCTGATCGCGTCAAATATGACGTCCTTGTTCTGCTCGGCGGATTCGGCGAACGGCAGATTCATAATTTCGCATCGCGATTGCGTTGCCGCAACTGCGCGAGCTTTTCCGCGATCTTGATTTCGAGGCCGCGATTCACCGGGTGATAGTACTGCCGATCGGCCAGCGCTTCGGGGAAATAGTTTTCACCGGCGGCAAAACCATCGGCCTCGTCGTGCGCATAGCGATAGCCATCGCCGTAGCCCTGCTCTTCCATGAAACGGGTGGGCGCGTTGCGCAGATGCTTCGGCACTTCGAGGCTGCCGGAGTTACGTGCATCCTCCATCGCCTGCTTGTAGGCACTGTAGACCGCGTTGCTTTTAGCGGCACAGGCGAGATAAACCACGCCTTGCGCGAGCGCGAGCTCGCCCTCGGGACTGCCGAGCCGCTCGAAAGTCTGCCAACCGTTGAGGCAAAGCTCGAGGCCGCGCGGGTCGGCGATACCGATATCCTCCACCGCCATGCGTACCACGCGGCGCGCGATGTAAATCGGATCGCAACCACCGTCGATCATACGGCAAAACCAGTACAAGGCCGCGTCCGGATCGGAGCCGCGTACCGATTTGTGCAATGCCGATATCTGCTCGTAGAAGACATCGCCCCCCTTGTCGAAGCGGCGCGGTCCCTGCTGCGCGATCTCGCCCACCAGCACGGCATCAATGCGCTTTTCCTCGACCAGGTCGCTGATAATTTCGAGATAGGTCAACGCGCGGCGCGCATCGCCGTCGGCAGCCTGTGACAGGATTTCGAGCGCGTCCTGGTCGATACTGAGAGCGAGCTTGCCGAGGCCGTATTCCTCGTCGGCGAGCGCGCGCCGCACCACGGATTCGATATCCTCGGCCGAGATCGGCTTCAGCACGTAGGTCCGCGTGCGCGACAGCAGCGCGTTGTTGAGTTCGAACGACGGGTTTTCGGTGGTGGCGCCGACGAACAGAATCGTGCCATCCTCGATATACGGCAGAAAGGCATCCTGCTGCGCTTTGTTGAAGCGATGCACCTCGTCGATGAACAGCACCGTGGGACCCTGGAACTGGCGCGCCTGCTCGATCGCCTCGCGGATATCCTTGACCCCGGCCAGCACCGCAGACAGCGTTATAAAAAGTGCATCGGAATACTCGGCGATCAGGCGCGCAATGGTTGTCTTGCCGGTGCCCGGCGGCCCCCAGAAAATCATCGAGTGCAGCTTGCCGGCCTCGATCGCCTGCCTTAGCGGCTTACCGGGGCCCAGCAGATGTGCCTGTCCAAAAACCTGCTCCAGCCTGCGCGGCCGCATTCGATCCGCCAGCGGACTAAACTCCCTCTCCCCCGCAAACAGATCGCTCACGTTAATCGAACTCTAACAGGTGAATCAGGCGCCGGATTTTTATGCCACGCCAGGGCCGGCGGAGACAAAAAGGGCAAGCCCGGGTAGCCGGCAAAAAGTAGCGGCAACGCAGGATTTTTGCGACGTGGCAAGGCAGGATCGCGCGCAGATCGTGAGCGTATGCTTAATACGCGATCGATCGAGCACGAGCCTAACGCCGCCACGGCGTAAAAAGACAAGTTGCGGCTGCTTTTTTTAGCCGCCAACACCGTAGACGTCGACCCCGGGCGGCGGCACGAACTTGAAGGTTTCCGGATTATGCACCACGCCGACGCGCAGGTTTTCGAATACGATTTGCGTGCTCTGCCCGAATTGATCCTGCAGTTCCATCGCTTTCACGCTACCGTCCTCGAGACCGATATAAATCGTGGTGTATTCCAGATCACTGGCATTGGGCTTGAGCTCGACCCAGTAAAGATACTTGCGCTGCCCGACTTCGCTGACGGTAAATTCCTGGGTCACGTCGGACTGCTTCATCAGGATCATGATCGGCGCGTTCGACAGGCTCTCATCCATCGGCTTGACCGTCACCTGCTCGAGTTCGACATCGTAGATCCACAGCTCGCTGCCGTCGGCAACGATGCGCTGCTCGTAGGGCTCGATGTAGCTCCAGGAGAACTTGCCCGGGCGCTGCAGCGCCAGCGTGCCGCGGCTTTGCTGCACGATCTTCTTATCCTCGTCACGCAGCGTCTGCTTGAACTCGGCGCTCAGGTTATCCATGTTCTTGAGCGCGGCCCTGAGGCGCTGTTCGGCCTCCTCGCCCCAGGCCGGGCCTGCGATCAACGCAATAATGATAATCAGGTATTTCATATTCAATCTACCGGTGGTGGGGGCGGCGCCAGCACTTCACGGCTGCCGTTCGATTGCACCATCGACACCACGCCGGACGCCTCCATTTCCTCGATCATGCGCGCGGCCCGGTTGTAACCGATCTTGAGGCGCCGCTGCACGTAGGAAATCGATGCCTTGCGCGTTTCGGTGACGACCGCGACCGCCTCGTCATAAAGCGGGTCGGCCTCGTCGCCGTTGGAATCGCGCGGACCCTCACCCGGCAGCACCGGCCCGGTCGACTCTTCTAAGACATTCTGAATGTAGTTTGGTGCGCCCGATTTCTTGATTTCGTTGATTACCGCGTGCACTTCGTGATCGTCGACGAAAGCGCCGTGCACCCTCTCTGGCACACTGGTGCCCGGCGGCAGGTAAAGCATATCGCCGTGACCGAGCAGGGTTTCGGCGCCCATTTGATCCAGAATCGTGCGTGAATCGATCTTCGACGATACCTGGAAGGCGATGCGCGTCGGGATATTCGATTTGATCAGGCCGGTGATGACATCGACCGAGGGTCTCTGCGTCGCAAGCAGCAGGTGAATCCCGGAAGCGCGCGCCTTTTGCGCCAGCCGGGCAATCAGCTCTTCGACCTTCTTACCCACCACCATGATCATGTCGGCAAACTCGTCGACTACGACCACTATGTAAGGCAGCGTTTCGAGATCCTCCGGCTCGGCGTCCGGATTCAGCAACAGATCCTTATGATCCCACAGCGGATCCTTGATCGGCTGACCGTCCGCAATGGCATCCTTGACCTTACGGTTGTAGCCGGAAATATTGCGCACCCCGAGCGCGGCCATCAGGCGGTAGCGGCGTTCCATCTCCGCCACGCACCAGCGCAGCGCGTTGGCGGCTTCCTTCATGTCGGTTACCACCGGTGCAATCAGGTGCGGAATCCCCTCGTAGATGTTCAGTTCCAGCATCTTGGGGTCGATCAGGATCATGCGCACATCTTCGGGCGTCGACTTGAACAGGATGCTCAACAGCATCGCGTTGATGGCTACGGACTTACCCGAACCGGTGGTGCCGGCTACCAGCAGGTGCGGCATCCGGGCCAGGTCGGCAACCATCGCCTCGCCGCTGATATCCTTGCCCAGCGCCAGGGTTAACGGCGACGCGGCCTGGTCGAAAGCTTTCGACTGCACGATTTCGCTCAACGCCACCAGCTCGCGGTTCTCGTTCGGAATCTCGAGCCCCATGACCGACTTGCCGGGGATGATCTCGACCACGCGCACGCCGGTCACCGACAGCGAACGCGCCAGGTCCTTGGCCAGGTTTGAAATCTGGCTGACCTTGACCCCGGGCGCCGGCAGGATCTCGAAACGCGTGATCACCGGCCCCGGGTGCACCGATTCGACCTCGATCTCGATCCCGAAATCGAGCAGCTTGAGCTCGAGCTGCTGCGACATGGCTTCCAGCGCCGACTTGCTGTAGCCGGCGACCCTGGGCTTGGGCTTGTCGAGCAGCGCCAGCGGCGGAATCGTGCCCTTGCCCTTGCCGTTCGCTTTGAACAGCGGGATCTGCTTTTCCTTCTCGACGCGCGGGCTCGGCTCGAGCTGCTCCACCACCGGCTCGATCTTGACGGGTTTGCGATTTTCCTGCTTCTTTTGCTGCACCTGGAACACCTGCTCGCGCTCGCTGCGGTTGCGGCTACCCTCGACCTTGTCGCGCATCAGGTAGTAACGGTCCAGCAGCTTGTCGAGCAACAGCAGCGTGTACTTGCCGGTGTTGTCGATCAGCGCCAGCCACGACAGGCCGGTGAACAGGGTCAGCCCGGCCAGAAACAGCGCCAGGTGCATCACCGTCGCGCCGACGAAACCGAGACCCTGCGAAAAGTAGTTGCCGGTAATCTGCCCGAGAATGCCGCCGGCATCCAGCGGCATGGTGCCGGGTTCGACCGAAAAATGCAGGCTCGACAGCGCACAGCCCGAGACCAGGGTCAGCACGAAACCGCTCCAGCGGATAATCAGCATGTGATACTGGTCTTCGGCGCTCAGTTCGCGGGTTTTGACCAGGATCATGCCGTTGTAGATCAGCATGATCGGCAACAGGAAGGCGAGAAAGCCGAACAGGTAAAACAGCAGATCGGCCATCCACGCGCCCGCGGTGCCGCCAAAGTTGGCGATTTCGGTATTGCTGCCGCTGTGCGACCACGAGGGGTCGAGCGCGTCGTAACTGAACATCGCCACCAGGAAATAGCCGGCGAGTGCGAACGAAATCAGCATCCCTGCCTCTCGCAGGCGATGGCTGACCTGCCCGGCAAACATCATTTTTCTCTCGTGCTCGTGCGAGCTGGGTTTGGGTCTAGCTTGCGCCACTTCGATCAATGCCCTGAATAAATCGGCGTATTTTACATGATCATCCGTAACAGGAACCAGAAATAAGCCGCTTTTCTTGACCATTGAAAAATCTAGCCCGATAGCCATATAGTCACGAGCCGCGCCAGGCTTTAAGATTGGCGTCTTTTTTTAAATCCCGTACTCCCGAGACCCAACGATGTCCGAACCCAATCACAGCCGAGTCATTATCCTCGGATCAGGCCCCGCCGGTTATTCGGCCGCGGTTTACGCCGCGCGCGCCAACCTGAAGCCCACCGTGATCACGGGGCTGGAAGCCGGCGGCCAACTCATGACGACCACCGATGTGGACAACTGGCCCGGCGACGTCGAAGGCCTGACCGGCCCCGACCTGATGATGCGCATGCAAAAACATGCCGAGCGCTTCGAGACCGAGATCGTGTTCGACCACGTCAATACCGTGTTTCTGAACGAAAATCCGAAACGCCTGGTCGGCGACAGCGGCGAGTACACTTGCGACGCCCTGATTATCGCCACCGGCGCCAGCGCGATGTACCTCGGTGAGCCCTCCGAGGAAAAATTTCACGGCAAGGGCATTTCGGCCTGCGCCACCTGCGACGGCTTCTTTTTCAGGGGCCAGAAGGTGGCCGTCATCGGCGGCGGCAACACCGCGGTCGAGGAAGCGCTCTACCTGTCTAACATCGCCTCCGAGGTGACCCTGGTGCACCGCCGCGACAAGCTGCGTTCCGAAAAAATTATGCAGGACCAGCTATTCGAAAAAGCCCGGAGCGGAAACGTCAAAATCGAATGGGACAGTGTCTTCGACGAGGCGCTGGGTGACGATTCCGGCGTTACCGGCCTGCGCATCCGCAACGTCAAGGACGACAGCACCAGGGATCTCGATCTCTCCGGTATCTTTATCGCGATCGGCCACAAGCCCAACACCGACATATTCGCCGAACAGCTCGACATGAAGAACGGCTACATCACGGTGAAAAGCGGCCTCGACGGCAACGCCACCGCGACCAGCGTCGAGGGTGTGTTTGCCTGCGGGGACGTCATGGACCACGTTTATCGCCAGGCGGTAACCTCGGCCGGCAGCGGCTGCATGGCCGCGCTCGACGCCGAAAAATACCTCGATGCGAAGGAACTTGCCGAGTCAGCATAGCCCGGCCCGATTCGTCATCGCGATCATATCGACGATCACGCGCGCAAGGTGCTGAGATATGCAGGCCCGCGACGAACTGGAGGTCAGCATTTGCCATAGCCTCGGCGAGGTTGCGGCGAGCGACTGGGATGCGCTCGGCGCAGGGGCCTACCCTTTCACGCGGCATGCGTTTCTGCATGGCCTCGAAATCCACGACTGCCTCGAGCCGTTCGGCTGGCACCCGGTCTATTTCCTGCTGCGACGCGCCGAGCAGCTGATCGCGGCGGTACCCTGTTACATCAAAACCAATTCCTACGGCGAGCTGGTGTTCGATCACGCCTGGGTAAACGCCTATCATCGCGCCGGGCTCGATTAGGCGAGCGCTTCCTGTTCAACCACGAGCTGGTACCAGGGGAAGACGAACAGCAGCCATTGCGCGAGACCCTGGTGCAGGTGATCCAGGGATTCTGCAACGATCAAAAGCTGAGCTCCTGGCATATCCTGTTCGCCGAAAAAGAGGTGCTCGACGGCCTCGATCGACGCGACATCATGCAGCGCAGCGACGTGCAGTTCCACTGGCAAAACGACGACTACCAGGATTTCGACGATTTCCTGTCGCGCCTGAGCTCGCGCAAGCGCAAGAACCTGCGCAAGGAACGCCGCAGCGTGGCGCAGCAAAATCTCGACATCCGAATGCAGACCGGGGGCAGCATCGGCGGCGACGAATGGCTGCGCATCTACAAACTCTATGCCAGCATCTATCAGCGCAAATACGGCACCGCCACGCTGACGCCGGCGTTTTTCCAGCACCTGGGTGAATACATGCCCGAACAGGTGCTGGCCGCAATCACACGCGACCAGGGCGAAATCGTCGCCGCGTCGTTATTCTTTCGCAGCGACACGCATTTGTACGGCCGCGTCTGGGGCTGCGATCAGTATTTCAACAACCTGCATTTCGAATGCTGCTATTACCAGGGCATCGACTACTGCATCCGCGAGGGCCTGCAGTGCTTCGATCCGGGCGCCCAGGGCGAGCATAAGCTCGCCCGCGGTTTCCTGCCGACGCTGACCTGGTCGGGCCACTGGATCGCCCACCCGCAGTTTCGCGAGGCCATCGAGCAATTTCTGCAGCAGGAGCTGCGCTACATCGACAGTTACCAGTCCGACTTGCTCGATC
>JAACFA010000163.1 GCA_009937625.1 Gammaproteobacteria bacterium
GCGACAGCGACAAACCCTGGATGCATGCCTACACCTACAGCGGCCATCCGACTACCTGTGCAGCCGGCCTGGCGACCCTGGATTACATTCAAAGTGAAAATCTGCCCGAACAGGCGGCAACCAAGGGCGCCTACCTGCTCGATCGGCTGCACGCCGAGCTCGATGGCCATCCCCACGTCGGTAACGTGCGCGGCAAGGGCATGATGTGCGGCGTCGAGCTGGTCGAAGACAAGGCCAGCAAGTCCTGGTATTCGCCGGAATGGGGCGTCGGTCCCAAGATGACCAAAGCCATGATCGAGCACGGGGTGTTCACGCGCATGCGCAGCGAAGTGGTCTGCATTGCGCCGCCGCTGACCACCGACGAAGCCACGCTCGACCAGCTGGTTGCCGGGGTGCGCAACGCCGTTGTCGATGTCTTCGGCGAATAAATCCCGTTACCCCGGGTTTCCACCGCCGTAGCATGCCGCTGATAGTCAACCCGGTTCGGCTCGTCGGGGCTAATTTACTTTGCGCCCGGTCGTCTAGTCGGCCTGGCTCCGATCCGGCAGCTGCTTGATATAGAGGTCGTGCTTGGAGTAGGGAATCTCGATGCCTTCGGCGTTCAAGCGCCGGTAAATCTGGCTCAGCAGTTCGTGTGTTACCAGTCCGCGAGCGGCCGGTTGGTTGACCCAGCAAAGCAGTTCGAAATCGAGACTGGAGCCGCCAAAAGCGCGAAATCGAACCCGGTGTGCCGGTTCCTCGCAAACATTCTCGTTGGCCGCGGCGATTTCCATCAACAGCTGCTCGACCTGATCGATGTCGGAGCCGTAAGCCACCCCCACCTTTACCCGGATGCGGTACTTCTCGTAGGGTCCCCCGGATTCGTTGATTATCTTGGTATTGCCCATGATTGAGTTGGGTACGGTGACCTCGACGTCATCGCGGGTTCGCATGCGCGTGCTGCGAATGCCGATATGGGTAATTTCGCCGCGCTCGCCGGTATCCAGTACGACGTAGTCGCCTATTTTGTAGGGTGCGTCGGCCATGATGAAGACCCCGGAAAACAGGTTGGCGAGCGTATCCTTGGCGGCAAAACCGACCGCGATGCCGACGATGCCCGCGGATGCCAACCAGGCCGTCATATCGACATTCCAGGCGGAAAAAATGACGTATATCGACAGCACCACGATGATGATCATCGCTATCTGGATACGATCTTCGTGTGCGGCAAGACCCCGCAGCACCGAACGCACGACGCGCAACAGGAATATCGACCAGACGATAAAGGCGACGGTTTTTAGTCCGGAAAAAACAAAGAAGTCATAGGGCTCGCCGATTTCGAGCAGATTTGCCGCCAGCGCCAGGCCAAGCAGCATGACGCTGGCATAAATCGGTTTGTGGAAATGACCGATCAGTTCGTCGCCAAAGCTAAAATGGGTGCGCCGGGTCATGTTCCTCAGCGCGGCGCAGATAAAATGATCAAAAATCCAGGCCAGCAGCTGGCTGATGGCAATGACGAGTAATGCCTGTAACCAGGGATTCTCACCGACGATCCCGATGTAAGGCAATAAAGATGTCTGTAATTCGCTTAGCATTCGATGATATTCACCGCGAGCCCACCACGCGCGGTTTCCTTGTACTTGGTTTTCATGTCGGCACCGGTTTCGCGCATGGTCTTGATGACCTTGTCGAGTGAGACGAAATGCGTGCCGTCACCGCGCATTGCCATGCGAGCGGCGTTGATCGCCTTGACCGATGCCATCGCGTTACGTTCGATGCAGGGCACCTGCACCAGGCCGCCAACGGGGTCGCAGGTCAATCCGAGATTGTGCTCCATGCCAATTTCGGCCGCATTTTCGGCCTGCTCGGGCGTGCCGCCGATGACCTCCGTGAGCGCGCCGGCCGCCATCGAACAGGCGCTGCCGACTTCGCCCTGGCAGCCGACCTCGGCGCCCGAGATCGACGCGTTCTCCTTGTAAAGAATTCCGATCGCGCCCGCGGTCAGCAGGAAACGCACGATGCCGTCGTCGTCCGCGGCCGGGTAAAAATGCTGGTAATAGTGCATTACCGCCGGAATAATGCCGGCCGCGCCGTTGGTGGGCGCGGTAACGACACGCCCGCCGGCCGCGTTTTCCTCGTTGACTGCCAGCGCCCACAGGTTAACCCAGTCCAGCGTTGTCAGCGGATCCTTGTAAGTCATGTGCGGCTCGCTGCTGAGCCTGCGGTACAACTCGGCCGCGCGCCGTTTGACCTTCATGCCGCCCGGCAGTATGCCCTCGTTGCGGCAGCCGTTCTTGACGCAGGTCTGCATCACCTTCCAGATTCTGAGCAAGCCCTCGCGGATGTCGGCCTCGTTACGCCAGGCCTTTTCATTTTCCAGCATCACATCGCTGATGCGCAGGTTGTGATTGGCACAATGAATCAACAAATCGACCGCGGTGGTAAACGGGTAGGGTAGCGGGGTGTCGTCGACGACGATACGATCGGCGCCGGCCGCGTTCTCGTCCACGATGAAACCGCCGCCCACCGAGTAAAAGGTAGCGCTGCGGATTTCGTTTTGTTGGCTATCGTAGGCGTGAAATGTCATGCCGTTGGAGTGAAACGGCAGGGTTCGCCTGCGATGCATGATCAACTGTTTGGTCTCGTCGAAGGCAACCGGCTGTTCGGCGAGCAGGTTCAATTGCTGGTTCGAGCGGATTGTATCGAGCCGCGCCTCGACGCTATCGGTGTCGATCGTTTCCGGCAGTTCGCCTTCCAGCCCGAGCATCACCGCCTTGTCGCTGCCATGTCCTTTACCGGTGGCGCCGAGCGAACCGTAGAGATCGGCCCTGACGCTCGCCACCCGCGGCAGTAATCCGTCAGTCTTGAGCGCGGCCACGAACTGCTGTGCCGCCCGCATAGGACCCACGGTATGCGAACTCGAGGGTCCGATACCGATCGAAAACAGGTCAAACACGCTAATCGCCATCGGGCAATCCTATCTCAGCGGCTGGTCGGAGTATTAGACCAGAACAGGCAATTATTGGCACCAGTCGCGTCTCTGAAGGCGCCGCTTTTTTACTGATTACGCATCCTCTTCGGCGTAGGTCGACAGCGGCGGGCAGGAACAGAACACGTGAGTGTCGCCATACACGTTGTCGACGCGTCCCACCGGCGACCAGTACTTGCAGTCGCGCAGGCTTGCCAGCGGGTAGGCGGCCTGTTCGCGGCTGTAGGCGTGATTCCATTCATCGGCACAAACCATATCGACCGTGTGCGGCGCATTCTTCAGCGGATTGTCGTCGGGATCCATGCGGCCCTCCTCGATCTCGCGAATTTCGCCGCGGATTGCAATCATCGCCTCGCAGAAACGATCGAGCTCCTCCTTCGATTCGGACTCGGTCGGTTCGATCATCAGGGTACCAGCGACCGGGAACGACATGGTCGGCGCGTGGAATCCGTAGTCGATCAGGCGTTTGGCGATATCGTCGACGCTGACAAATTCCTTGACCACGCGGGTATCGATTATGCATTCATGTGCCACCAGCCCGTTCGGTCCAGTGTAGAGAATCGGGAAATGGTCCTTGAGCCTTTGCGCGATGTAGTTAGCGTTCAGGATCGCAATCGCGGTGGCCTTGGGCAAGCCCCGCCGCCCCAGCAGCGAGATATAGGCCCAGCTGATCGGAAGAATACTGGCGCTGCCAAACGGTGCGGCCGAAACCTTGTTGACGCCACCGTTGTGATTCTGACTGGTCGAAGGCAGAAACGGTTTCAGGTGTTCCTTTACCCCGATTGGCCCGACACCCGGACCGCCGCCGCCGTGTGGAATGGCGAAGGTCTTGTGCAGGTTAAGATGTGATACGTCGCCACCGAATTTGCCCGGCGCGCAGACGCCGACCATTGCGTTCATATTGGCGCCATCGATATAAACCTGACCGCCATGATCATGAACGATCTGGCAGACCTCGCGTACCGTATCTTCAAACACGCCATGCGTCGATGGATAGGTGATCATGATCGCGGCCAGGTTGTCGCTGTGCTTTTCACACTTGGCTTTCAAATCGTCGAGATCGATATTACCGTTTTTCGCGCTGCCCACCAGGACCACCTTCATGCCCGCCATTTGCGCCGAGGCCGGGTTGGTGCCGTGCGCCGAGGCGGGCACCAGGCAAATGTCTCGATGGCCCTCACCGCGGCTCTCGTGGTAGGACTTGATCGCCAGCAGGCCAGCATATTCACCCTGGGATCCTGCGTTCGGCTGCAGCGAAATCGCGTCGTAACCGGTACAGGCGCAAAGCATTTGCTCGAGCTCGACGATCAGCTGCTGGTAACCCTGCGCCTGGTCGAGCGGCACGAACGGGTGAATGCGCCCGAAGCCGGGCCAGGTTACCGGGATCAACTCGGTGGCAGAATTCAGTTTCATGGTGCAGGAACCGAGCGGAATCATGCTGCGATCGAGTGCCAGGTCCTTGTCGGCGAGCTTGCGCATATAGCGCATCAGGTCGGTCTCGGAATGATGGCTGTTGAACACCGGATGGGTCAGGTAGTCGCTGCTACGAATCAGATTTTGCGGCAGTGCGCTGCTGATCTTTGCATCCAGTTCATCGATAGAGACATCCCTGCCGTGGTCATGGGTGAACACATCGTACAGGCGCGTAACGTCGCCGCGGGTCGACACTTCATCCAGCGAAATGCCGACCGTGTGCGCGTCGACCTGGCGCAGGTTCATCTTCTTGGAGCGCGCGGCGGCCATGATGAACTCAGTCGCGTTGCCGGTATTGACGGTAATGGTATCGAAATAGTGTTCGGTGTTGACCTCGACGCCGAGCTTGCGCAACCCCTCGGCCAGCAGCACCGTCAGCCGATGTACGCGCTGCGCGATGCGTCGAATTTCGACAGGGCCGTGATAGACGGCGTACATGCTGGCCATGATCGCCAGCAGCGCCTGCGCGGTACAGATATTACTGGTCGCCTTTTCGCGGCGAATATGCTGTTCGCGGGTTTGCAGCGTGAGTCGCAATGCGGGCTGCCCGCGAGTATCTTTCGAAACCCCGATCAGGCGGCCGGGCAGCGAGCGCTTGTAGGCGTCGCGGGTGGCCATGAACGCAGCGTGCGGACCGCCGTAACCGAGCGGCACGCCGAAGCGCTGCGAGTTGCCGACGACGATATCGGCGTCGAATTCTCCGGGCGGCGTCAATAGCGTCAGGCTCAACAGGTCGGCCGCGACTGCAACCAGGCCGTGCTTGTCGTGAATCTTCGCCACCAGCTCGCGATAGTCGTGAACTTCGCCGGTGGAGCAGGGGTATTGCAGCAATACGCCGAACAGTTCCGGGTTATCGGCGGCGGCAAAGGGGTCGCCGATCACGCACTTGATATGCATATGTCTGGCGCGGTTGCAGACGACTTCGATAGTCTGTGGATGACAGGTATTGGCGATATAAAACACGTCGCTCTTGCTTTTCGACAGGCGATGGCACATGGCCATGGCCTCGGCCGCTGCGGTGGCCTCGTCCAGCACCGAGGCGTTGGCCAGTTCCATGCCGGTGAGGTCGGTAACCATGGTTTGAAAGTTCAGCAGGGCCTCCAGCCGGCCCTGCGAAATCTCGGCCTGGTAGGGAGTGTAGGAAGTATACCAGGCCGGATTACGCAGCAGGTTGCGTTCGATTACGGTTGGCGTTTGCGTACCGTAATATCCCATGCCGATGAAGGACTTGTAGAGCTGGTTTCGAATCGATATTTCGTACAGGCGCAGCAGTACCTGGCGTTCGCTGAGACTGGCTTTGACCGCGAGCGGCTTGCGACGCCGGATCGATTCGGGCACGACCTTGTCGAGCAAATCATCGATGCTGTCGAGGCCAAGCTCGGCCAGCATCGCCGTCTCTTCTGCCGGATCAGGACCGATATGGCGTCGAATAAAGCCGTGAAAGATATCGAGTTCTTTTAATGGAAGGTCGAGATTTGGCATGGCTATACGTCCTCAAGTTAGGCGCTTACGGAATCTATCTGTTGCGGGAGGGCGCCGGTCGGAAAGGGCCTCCCTTTTAAAGCCCTACATGTTAACACCATCGCCCGAAAGCAAGTTAGTTATTGACGACCCGGATTATCATCTGGTCGCCGATCCACTGTTTGAGAAATCCGGCCGCTACCAGTGCTACCTGCTCGGCATCGATCCATTCGAGCAGGCCTTCGCAGATTTCGCCAAAGGTCACGCCGCTTGCGGCTTGCTCGATCGCCCAGGCTTCGTGAACCTCGAGAGAACGCCAGCAGGTCTTCATATCCCGGCGCCACATTAACCAGCGTTGCGGGTGATCGGCGCGTTGTTTTTCGGGCATTTCGACGACACTATCGATGGCATGTTCGATCACGGGAACGTTCCAGTAAAGGTCCAGCCACAGCATCGCCGGCTTGAACTGTAGAGTTAGCTCCGGCCAGGCCTCGGGTGGAACCTGCGCCATGTCCTCGAGCTGGAATAGCGAATCGCTGTTGGCGGCGTCGAATACCATTGTTTGCGCCCATTCGTAACTCGCCAGTTCCTGCAGGAACTCGCGATCATCGCCGCGATAAAAAGTGCGCAGGTACTCCGGTAAATGCTGGCCGAACCAACGCACCGACGGGTGGCGCGAAGGGTAATGTTGCAGATAGTCGAGCGCCAGGTTTTCGAACGACTCGCGGCCCAGGTATTTTTCTAGCGCCGAGTAGTCGACCGCGAGACAGTCGATCAGGCGGATACGATAGGCATTGTAGTAGGTGCCGAGCCGATGTTCGGCCAGCGCGTTGTCGGTGCCGATAATGTCGCTTTCGATGTCTTCGGATCCACCGACCAGGTAGTCCAGGAATCGTAGCTGTAAATCGTGCAGCCGCGTCATGATCGAGACTGGTAATAGGGTGCCGCGACGGCACGCGCCTGGTCGAGTTCCGCGAGCACCTGGTCGAGCGCGGGAATATTGCCGTCACGCTCGATCATCGTCGACACCGGGCCAAAGCGTTTTGCGGTTTCCTCGTAAAGCGCCCATACCGGATCGATGATGTCCTGTTCATGGGTATCTATGATCAGGTTGCCGTCGTTGGTATGTCCGGCCAGGTGGTGTTGCCAGACGCGCGCGGCCGGCACACCCTCGAGATAATCGATCGGGTCATAATGATGGTTGTAGCTGCTGACATAAATATTATTGACGTCGAGCAACAGGTAACAGTCGGCCCTGTCGGCTATCGCGGACAGGAATTCCCACTCTGACATGGCGTCGTCGCAATAGGTGATATAGCTGGACAAATTCTCGATCAGCATCTGGCGGCCGATGTAATCCTGCACCCGCGAGATGCGCTCGGCGACATGCCTGACCGCTTCCTCGGTGTAGGGCAGCGGCAGCAGGTCGTGCAGGTTTATGTGATCGACCCCGGTCCAGCACAGGTGATCGGAAAACCACTGCGGTTCGACGCGTTCGATTAGCGCCTTGAGCTGTTTCAGGTATTCGAAATCGAGTTCGTCGGTACTGCCCAGCGACATCGATACACCGTGCATGACCATCGGGTAATCCTGGCGAATCGCATCCAGGAAGTAGAGCGGTTTACCGCCGTCGATCATGTAGTTTTCGCTCAGAATCTCGAACCAGTCGACGTTTTTCGGCTTGCGCTCGAGGATGTCCTGGTAATGCTCTGCGCGCAATCCAAGGCCAAATCCGAGAAACGAAGATTTTTAATCAGTGTATCGGGTGGCAAAAAAAATGCACCGGCGGGGCCGGTGCATTTGGTCCAGCCGAGAAAGACAGCTTAGGCTTCGAACTTGCCACCCGCTTCTTCGCACTCTGATTTGGTACGCTTGACCCAGCCCTGTCCCGCGCAGGAGTTTTGACCTGCACAGCTGGTGGTTGCGGTGGCACAGGCGCTGGTGCCCTTGCAAGAATTGACGTTGAAGCATTTGCCGGCTTTTTCTGCCGCGGTTGCGCTCATCGGTGCGATTGCGAACAGAGCAGCTGCTGCTGCGGCCAGAGCGACGCCGGTGGTTTTCTTAGCTGTATCCATTGAATATTTCCTCAAGTTATTGAACGGTTGTTTGTACTGGTTGACTCCCCATTACGCGAACTTAGAGGAAACGATTTTGCAGAAAGTTCATAAAAAACCTTAAAAAATTAGAAAAAAGTCCGTATCGCTGCAGGCTGAGGATAGTTTTAACGATACTGTCGAATGATCAGCTCGTTTCCGCGCTGCACCAGCTCGAAGTGTTGCGACCGCCATGCCCGCGATGATACTGGCGTTGACGTCATACAGCTCGATATCGCCGATGGCGAGCTGATCGAGACGGGTCAGGTAAGCAGTAGTGACGCCATTCGCTGTCGATACCGAGGTCGCAGGCCCGGCCTCGAGCCCCAGCTTGCGCTGCAGTTTTGCCGGTATCGCGGTCGTGGTAGCGCCCGTATCGACCAGGAAGGTCACCTGTTGGCGATTTATTTCTCCATCGAAAACATAGTGGCCGCTACGGTTACGCGTCAACACGACTTCCTGGAATTCGCCGGTTTGCAGGGTCGAAACGGACTGGTTCGGATTGTTTTGCGAGTCGAGTATTTTGGAAAATGCGAGTGCCATAACCAAAAAAGCCAGCACCCAGGCGGAGGCGGTAAACATCATGCCGAGTTTTTTAGTAGAATGCGCCATCTCAACCATAACTTAGTGTTTATTCTAACGAATTCAACAAAGGGCAGGTAAATGTCGGGTAACAGTTTCGGCAAATCATTCGTGGTGACTTCGTTTGGCGAAAGTCACGGCAGCGCAATCGGCTGCATCGTTGACGGTTGTCCGCCAGGACTCGAACTCAGCGAGGCCGACCTGCAGCGGGATCTCGACCGGCGCAAGCCCGGCACCTCGCGGCACACGACCCAGCGGCGCGAGGATGACGCGGTGCAAATCCTGTCGGGCACATTCGAAGGCAGGACGACCGGCACCCCGATCTGTCTGCTGGTGCATAACCAGGACCAGCGCTCGAAGGACTATGGCGACATCATGAACCTGTTTCGGCCCGGTCATGCCGATTACACCTACATGCATAAGTACGGTTTGCGCGATTATCGCGGCGGTGGACGTTCGTCCGCGCGCGAGACCGCGATGCGCGTCGCCGCGGGCGGTATCGCGAAAAAATACCTGTTCGAAAAATGCGGTATGCAGGTCCGTGGTTACCTTTCGCAGCTGGGGCCGCTGAAGCCGGTTAATTTTGATTGGGCGCAAGTCAATCAGAATGCTTTTTTCTGTCCCGACGTCGAGATGGTGCCCGAGATGGAAAAATACATGGATGCGCTGCGCAAGCAGGGCGAGTCGATCGGCGCCAGGGTTTCCGTGGTGGCCAGCGGGGTTCCACCCGGGCTCGGCGAACCGATTTTCGATCGCATCGACGCCGATATCGCGCATGCGATGATGAGTATCAACGCGGTCAAGGGCGTCGAGATCGGCGCCGGTTTCGGCAGCGTCGAGCTCAAGGGTACGCAAAACCGCGATGAAATTACCCCCGAGGGCTTCCTGTCGAATCATGCCGGCGGCACCCTGGGCGGTATCACTTCGGGCCAGGACCTGCTGGTGCACATCGCGCTCAAACCGACGTCCAGTATCCACCTGCCGGGTAAAACCGTCGATGTCGACGGCAACGCCGCCGACATACGCACCAAGGGACGCCACGATCCCTGCGTCGGCATCCGCGCCACGCCGATTGCCGAAGCCATGCTCGCGATCGTGCTGATGGATCACTTCCTGCGCAACCGCGCACAAAACGCCGACGTCGACTGCAAGACCCCGATCATTCCCGCCAGCCCGGAGTAGGCCTGGCTGCTTCCAGGCGACTAAATCAGGAGTCGAGTGCCTGCTTGATTTCCTTGTATATCAGGCGGGAGTTCTGGGTGCGCCTGGCCTCGGTCGGGGCGTTCTTGTGATTGCGCCATAGTTGACGCAGCTTCTGCCGGTCGGCGCTTTCGACTTCCTCGAGCAGCGCCTCGATGGCGTCGAAGCCCTGATCGACGATACGGTCGCGCCAGCGTTCGGCGCGATGGTGGCGCTGGATCGATTGCTGACTCTCCTGGTCGATTTCGGCAAGCGCCGCGATGATGGGCTCGGGATTCCGCGCGCGCAGCAGTTTGCCGAGAAACTGGTAGTGTCGCTTGAGCGCGCTGCGCTTGTTCTGGATTCGCTTTGCCAGCGCGATGGCGTCCAGCAGCTGGTCATCCAGCGGAATGCGCGCCAGCAGATCGGCCGGCAGGGCGGCGAGTCGTTTGCCGAGGTCCTGCAGCGCGTGGCTTTCCCGCTTGAGTTGACTCTTGCTGACAATCTCGATTTCGTCAAACTCTGCTTCGTTTTCCATAACAGTCTGGGATAAAATGCGCGGATGAAACTTGATAAAAACAGCATGTTAGCATTTCCGCACGCGGAATCGTTCAAAAACATCGTCGCCGAAGCGCTCAAAATGGC
>JAACFA010000164.1 GCA_009937625.1 Gammaproteobacteria bacterium
TCGGGTCTGATTGCCATTCCGATTCTCAGTTTGATGCTTCCGTTGAAGGTTGCAGTGCCCCTGGTCGTGATGCTGGATTACCTGGCTTCAGCTGGACATGGCGTTACCCTGCGGCAAAGCATTCACTGGGGTGAAATCAGCCGCTTGATCATTCCTGCACTGATAGGCGTATTTGCAGGCCTGCTGATATTCCATAATGTAGACGCCAATTTGCTCCCCCGTATCCTGGGTGGCTTTGTCCTTTTGTACGCGCTTTACTCTCTGTGGGGACCCGATATACCCAGGGCGTCGAGCTGGTGGGCCGTGCCCGCGGCCTTTAGCGGCGGGGCTGTCGGGACGCTGTTTGGTACTGGTGGTCCATTCTATGTCTCGTATCTGAAAGCGAGGCAACTCGACAAGACCGCTTTCCGGGCGACTTTCGCCTGTATTTTTCTACTTGATGGTGCGGCGCGGGTAACCGGTTATCTGGGGACCGAGGTTGTCGACATCCAGCTACTGGTGTTATTGGCCACATCGCTACCGGTAATGATACTGGGCATGTATCTGGGTGGAAAAATTCACATCGGCCTGTCTGCCGAAGTCTTTACCCGGGGTATCAGCATCTTGCTTATGGCCAGTGGCGCGTCCCTGCTACTACGCTAAAAGAATCAGTTAGGTCCTACATTTACAGGGATACACTGTCCCGCCATCCTGGTGAGATGCGAGCGCTAGTATTCTTCCGGATCCGAACGCCAATCCACGCCCAATCGGGACAGAACGAAAACGGGCAAACTCGTTGCTGCAATCAGCAAAACCGCATCAATAAGGGTAATGTCCATTAACGCCCTGTCCAGCGGATATCGTTGCACCATATCTGCAACCAGCGCGACCAGCGGCGCACAGGCCGCTATGACAAGAAACACATGAAGAAGAATTCTATTCACGCTAACACCATAAATCAGGCATTCCTGATACTTTATTGGCACAACAGGCAAGGGTTTTGAATTCAATTTTAATCTCGATGGGCATGGTCATGTTACGGCTACCAGTTAATCGTTTGTAGCCGTCGACAGGGCTGGTAAATCTGTACAACTCCCTATCACGGGTGGATAACTTTTCCCTGATGCGACGCTAAAAGGCAAAAGCTCCGACACCAGGGCTGGTTTCGAGAGATGGAAACCCTGGGCATAGTCGATACCCATCGATTTGAGCGTATCCAGCGTTTCCTGATCTTCGACCCACTCGGCGATAGTTTGCAGTTTCAGTACCTTGGCGACATCGTATATGGTGCGCACCATTGCAAGATCGACCGGGTCGTCCAGCATATCGCGCACGAACAGCCCATCTATCTTGAGAAAGTCCAACGGCAGTCTTTTGAGGTAACCGAACGAGCTCAGCCCGCTGCCGAAATCGTCGAGCGCAAAGCGGCAGCCCAGCCCTCTCAGGCGGTTGATAAACTCGATTGCGATCGAAAAATTGGCGATCGCCACCGTTTCGGTCACTTCGAAACAAATGTTCTGCGGATCTACCTCGAATCGGCGCAGCATACCGATAATGAAATCTGCCAACGCCGGATCACAAACCGATTGCCCCGACAGGTTAATCGTAAACATCTGGTCCGAAGGGTATTGCAGTTCGGTATTCAGTCGCGCGGCCGCGGCCAGCGCATTCTCGATGACCCAGCCGTCGAGGTCACGCATCAAATCGTAGCGCTCGGCGGAGGGGATAAACAGTGCCGGGGAAATCAGGCTGCCGTCATCCTGCGGCCAGCGCAATAAAAATTCGTAGATTACTCGCGGGCTGTTATTGTCGCTCAGAGAGGCTACCGACTGCACCGCCAGTTCGAACTCGTTGGTTTTGAGCGCTTCCTTGATACGCGGTAACCACTGCATCTGACGATATTTCTCGGCAATTTCGACGTCGTCGGCACGGTAAACATGCA
Organism: Gammaproteobacteria bacterium; assembly: GCA_009937625.1. Taxonomy (GTDB): domain Bacteria; phylum Pseudomonadota; class Gammaproteobacteria. The sequence goes on from JAACFA010000164.1 coordinate 1,922, forward strand.
CCATGTTGCGCCCGGAATCTTTGGCCGCGTAGCAGGCCAGGTCGGCGGCACTCATCAGATCGGACAGGCTGCCGCTCATGCGGTTGATCATGACCAACCCAATACTGCCGCTGACGTCGAAGATCTTCACCCGTTCGGCCATTTTTCGCGCCTGATCCTCGTCGCAGTCATGCAGCAATAACCCGAATTCGTCCCCGCCCAGACGGGCCACCAGGTCTTCCTCCCGTATCATCGTTTGCAGTACACCAGCCAACCGTTTCAAAAGTTCGTCGCCGGCGCCGTGACCACAGGTGTCGTTGACCAGTTTGAACTGGTCGAGATCGATGTAACACAGTGCGTTTTGCCTGTCGTTCTGGCGACTTAGCTCAAGCGCTTCTTTGACTCGATTCTCGAATTCGGCCCGGTTGATAAGCCCGGTCAGCGAATCGTGGCTGGCCTGGTAAACCAGCTGATTGGTCAGTTCCTGTTCGAGGCTGACATCACGTAGCACCAGCATGGAACCGATCAATTGCCCCTGCGAATCTAGTAACGGCGATGCATTGCCATCGACCGACAGCTGGTCAGTGCCAATTTTAAGCACGATATTGATGCCGGTTTGACGAAGGTTGCTTTGCGTCATATCGATATAAAAATCGACAGGATCAGGGATGGCGTCGCCGAACGGCTGGAACTCGAGCTTTACCAGGTCCGCGAGATGGCGGCCAAAGGCGTCCTCCAGGCTACAATCCAGCATCTTTTCGGCAACCGGATTCATATATTTGATATTGTGGTCGACGTCGGTCGTAATCACCGCATCGTTAATCGAGCGCAGCGCAACCTCGGCCCGCTCGCGTTCCTTGTACAGCTGTGATTGCGCCCGGTTCTTGTCTCGCTTCAGCAGGTAACGGCTGCGCAGCTCGAGCACGGTGATCGAATAAACGATCGCACATAGGAGGCCTGCGACGACAATCCAGAGATATGCGTTCCTGGTAAGAAACGGGTGATAGTGGGTTACAACTGTGAGTACGAGGTTGCGCGCCTCGATTTCGGTCTTTCTGACGTCGCTCCAATCCTGGTCGTGCGTCGCAAATATTTCGCCGTCTTCGGTCAACAGGCTGAATTCTATCGGTAACTGGCTTCCGCCATCGGTCTGTGGAGAAATGGTCAATTGGTCCCAGTCGAGAAGGATGGCGAACATGCCGCTGACCTGTTCGTATCTGGCGACGGGGTTTGCTTCTATCGAGCGGCCGAAGTAGGACGGTTTTAGTAGTACCAATTGACGGGATTTTCCCAATCCCGGTGGCGCGGTGATCAGTTGGCTGGCATTTTCACTTACCGCCCGGTAAAAGGCACGCTCTACAGTGTCGTTTGCAAGCCAGTCCAGACCCATCTGGTTTGCCGACGATGGCGTCAGGGGTTCGAGAAAACTGGTGGCCAGGTAATAGCCGGGATCTGCCGGCCAACTGTTTCCCGGCGCGAGGCTTTTAATCGCAAACTGGCTGAAACCGGATTCATGCATTTCCTCGATGAACTCCTGTTTCTCGTCACGGGTGATATAGGTCAGGTATTGCATCGAATCGATAAAATTGTAGTCCTGCAATAATTCCTCGCTGAACGGCGTGAACAACGCGGCGTCCATCTCGTCGCTAGCCTGGTAAAGGCCCACCATCGCATCCATCGAAGCCTGGGCGACCGCCAGGCGCTGGGCTATCGACTGCAGTGCCGCGTCGGCCTGCACTTCGTAACGCGCTCGCTGCTGGTGGGATTGCAGGCTGAATGCCAGCCAGCAAACCAGCGTAACCATGACCATCCCCGAAATCAGGAACAGCAGGCGGTAGTCTGCCTCCAGGATCTTCAAGTCCAGTGACTCCGGATTCCGCTCAGTTGACCTTTTTGGCCTTGCGCAGAAACTTGCGTGGAAGTTTTACCCCGGTCGATTCGAGGTGACTCGCGTTAATCCAAAGGTCCCAGTCACGATTGGCGACGATGGGTATTTCGCGCGGCGATTTTCCTTTCAGGATTTCGATTGCGCTCTGGGCGGCCCATTCGCCGTGTTCCTGGGGGATCTTGGTGAAACCGACGGTACTGAAGGGCATCATCCATTCGTGGCTGGTGACGGTTAGTTTTCTCGCATGTTCGACCGCAAAGACGGCCAACTCGGTTTCGTCCCAGTCGCTGATGCCCGAGTAACTGCCCATGACAATGAAATCCGCATCCTGCGCCGCCCGGTACTGCGACTTCCATTCACCGGCGGTGGGCACCAGCATGCCTTCCAACTCGATACCGAGTTTCTTCGAAGCCTCAGCGACGCGCTCCAGGTTCTTCTTTTCAGTCAGGGTGTCGGCACCGAGATAGATCGCTTTTCTCGCTCCCCCGGAGTACTTGATGGCATGGGTCAGCATTGCCTCTAGCGGCGCCACCTCGATGATGCCGGTAACATTGCTGTAGGGAAATCCATACTCCTTTACGGTCCAGTTGACACCGCTGAAGACGAATGGCGTGGCGGCATCCCGGTAATACTGCTGGACCACGTATTTAGCCGCGTTATCGTCGGAGACGATGACCACGTCGGGTTGCCAGGATTCGATTTCGCGCTTGACCGCGACCGCCGCGGACTGCTTGAACTCTGCGCTCTTGTTGCGCTTGGTATCCATGTCGATCTGCCGGATTTCGCAGTGGCCGGTGAGGACCTTGCGCAGCCCTTGCTCAACACCATCGGACCACGCATAACCCCTGTGGTAGGAGGATACGTAAAGGCATTTACCTGCGCCGGAACTTGCCGTCAACGGTATTGACAAGCAGGATAGAAACAGGCTCACCGAAGCGACTAGGATCATTGGCTTGAGTTTCACGATCATTTCTCATAAGAGTTTGCAGAGTCTTGAGTATAGAAGGTAATTGAAATTTTGGGGGATTAGCGCCTGTCTTCTAGCAAGGCCGTTCCGAATAGCAAATACATCGAGCGAGTATTCACCAAAGGCAGGCGCGATGGGCAATATCGATTTTGCAGTCCGCAAAGAATGCGGTGGCACTGTCCAGGTAATACCCTTTGGCCAAAGCACTCGCCAAATAATAAGGAAAGAGTACGAGAACCGAATATTTTTCGTTTCAGTTAACCTGGCGCTGTCTAAGCAACACTCGCAAACCGATAAGAATAGCAAAACCGGCAATTACATATGCCTGGTGTGGCAGAAGCGGGCTCCGATACACCCCGGTATGCCGCTGGGAATTGACTGAGTCTGGGTGAAAGCCCGCAAGCAATTTCAATATTTGAAATCTTGTGATAGAGTCCGATCCCCGAATCCCTGCTGGATAGTTAAGGAATACACACGATGGCAAAATGGGTGCGCTTCAGCTGGAATGGTCAAACTCGACTCGGCACGCTTGATGGTGACAATATAAGCGTGTGCAGCAACGTCCTGTACGCGGAACCAGTACCCACTGGCGAAAATGTGGCGCTCTCGAAGATTGAAATGCTAGCCCCATTCACGCCAAACTCGATCCTGGCTTTGTGGAATAACTTCCATGAGCGTGCCAACGCTGAGGGCCAGACTATCCCGGTGAACCCACTTTATTTCATGAAACCCGTGACCAGTGTCATCGGTCCGAATCAGGCGATTTGCCGACCGCGCGCTTATCGGGGCGGCGTCAAATTCGAGGCCGAGATCGGCGTGGTTATCGGTCGGCGCTGCAGCAATATCGGCGCCGACGAGGCAGATGACGTCATTTTCGGCTATACCTGTGTCAATGACGTTACCGCCGCCGACTTGCTGTTCGCCGACCCAGCATTTCAGCAATGGACCCTTGCCAAGGGGTTTGACACCTTTTGCCCTTTGGGCCCGTGCATCGATACCGATATCGATCCTGCCGAACTCAGGGTGCTCGCGATCGAGAATGGCGAAATCCGCCAGGATTATCCCGTTAGTGACATGATTTACAGTCCGCAGCAAATCGTCTCGATGATCTCCCGGTACCAGACGCTCGTACCCGGCGATTTGATAGTTTGCGGCACGTCGGTGGGTGCTAGTCCGATGAAGCCGGGGTGCGAGATTCAAGTGTCGATTCCGGGCCTGGGCACACTGGTTAACCATTTCGACGACCGTCCGGAATAGTTACGGCAACAAGACGACTTGCATAAGATTCCTGAGGCTATCTAGCTATGGCCGGTAAGCGGCAGCCGATTCCTGTAGCCCAGCGCTGCAATATCAGCGGCAGCTGATAAGAAAACCGCCGCTCAAGTCGCGCGATGAACTCGAGGTTATTTCTGATAGAGAAACTTATCGAACATCGCCTTCAATTTCGAGTTTGGCTGCTTCCTACGTTCGGTGTAGCTACCGACCAGTTCGTCACTAGAAAGCTCGGCTGGCCCATATTTAAGTGCCTTGGAAACACCGGTGACCGGACAGCGCTCGGTTTTGCTCTGCGGTCCGAATTCGTTCTGGTCTTTATGCGTGGCATCGGTGTCGAGGTAGTTCATGGCGATAGTTCCCAGTTAATGTACCTTGAACTATTTAGTCGAAGCAGCGCCGGATTTACGTGACTTCATTGACATCGAATGGCGGGAAACCAAAAAGTTGAATTTCCTGCGAACACAATCACAATTTTCGAATCACGGCGGATTGAATAAGAGGGGAAAGACCCTGTAAAACATTAGGGTTCGAGACACCGGCAGAGAGATTTAACGCATGTGTTGCATCGACCGGTTGAGGTCACCGCCGAAGATTGCCGCCGATATGGATTTTACCAGTGTCGGCTTTCAGGGAAATGCATGAGATTAGTGGCAAAAGAAACCCACCGATTAGCGGTGGGTTAATTAAGTCGATATAACTGACTTAAGGGTAAAAACTATAATATCAAAGCATTGCCCGACGAACAGAGACGGAGTTCACGAACTTTAATCTCGATCGGCCCGCCTTGCTGTTCTGGTGCTCTGGATACCGAACCAACAATAAAAAGCAAAACACCCTCGCAGTTTTGATAATATCCTGCGCTTGTAACTCAGACGGAGAGGACGGTGATGGTACCGCCGGATGACGCTATTTCGAACGAGAAAACCTTGGGCGTCGATTACAACTTTGCGCTGGACGATCGCTACACAAAATCCGACGGTACTGTTTACCTGACAGGGATGCAGGCCCTGGTACGGTTGTTGATCGAGCAAATCGACCTTGATCGGCGTCAGGGATTACGCACCCGGGGGTATGTCAGTGGCTATCGGGGCAGTCCTGTTGGCGCCTTCGATAGCGCCATCTGGCAGGCGGGTGAAGCGATTACCGGTCGAGGTATCCATTTCAACCCCGGCATCAATGAAGATCTCGCGATGACCGCCGTTGGCGGTACGCAGCATGTTGTGGTCACCGACAAGGCCGATCTGGATGGTGTCTTTGGTATCTGGTACGGCAAGGGACCCGGTGTCGACCGCAGTGTCGATGCGATCAAACATGTGAGTATGGCTGGTACTTCGCCGCACGGCGGTGTGTTGATGCTGGCTGGCGACGATCAAATGGGTAAAAGCAGCAGTCTTTGTCACCAAAGCGAGCAGTCGCTGGTCAGTGGTAATGTACTTATTCTCGCGCCTTCAAGTGTTCACGAATATGTTCCCCTGGGCCTTCATGCGATAGCCATGTCTCGCTATAGCGGTGCGATGAGCAGCATGAAGATTACTTCCAACACGGCGGACAGCGCGGCAACCGTTGATCTTTCTAAGCTGGTTCCGGAGTTTGCAACACTGCCCACCCCGCCGGCACGAGGAAGCTTGCACTACCAGCCAGGGTTTGTGCCGTTTCTGGAAGCCGAGCGTATCCTGTTGGAAGAGCGCATGCCTGCCGCATTAGTCTATGCCCGGGAAAACCGCCTGAATTCTGCAGTGATCGAACCCGAAGTAAAAAAGTTGGGCATTGTTGCAGTTGGCGCTGCCTATCCGGAAGTGAAGGCCGCGTTGGAACTACTGGATGTGACAGACCCGGCATCAGTGGGTATTGGTCTGTACAAGGTCAACTTTCTGTGGCCACTGGAGCCCAGCGGTATTCTCGACTTTGCCAGCGGTTACGATGAGGTTCTCGTGGTCGAGCACAAACGGGCCTTTGTCGAAACCCAGCTGGGACGCATGCTGCTTGACTTGAGTGACGCTGAGCGCCCTCGATTGAGCGGTAAAACGGAGCCTGTTTCAAACACGGCACTGCTGTCTGAGAATGGTGAGCTGAACCCAACGCAAATCGCCAAAGCGATTACCGCTCGTTGCGAGTTTTTGCAGGTTGACGGCCTCAAACCGCTCGAAGCCCAGGTAACGCTTTTCGGAATACAGCCGCAACAGCGCATTCCGTGGTACTGCGCAGGCTGCCCGCACAATACCTCGACCAGGGTCATCGGCGGTTCTATATCGGCCAGCGGTATCGGCTGCCATTCCATCAGCGCGCTAATGGATGCTGAAAACCACACCTGGATGTGCCAGATGGGCGGTGAAGGGCAGCATTGGGTAGGGCGGGCTCCGTTCAGTCCAATCAAGCACACTTTCGTGAACCTGGGTGACGGTACCTATAACCATTCCGGTAGTCTCGCCATCCGCAGTGCGGTCAGCAGCGGGGTTA
>JAACFA010000165.1 GCA_009937625.1 Gammaproteobacteria bacterium
GGGTTTTGATGAACGGTAATCATCGCGAAATCGAAACCTGGCGGGAGCAGCAGGCGCTGGGACGTACCTGGCAGCGGCGACCGGATTTGCTCGAAAATATCGAGCTGGATGCAAGGCAACGGGCCTTGCTTGATGAATATATTGCCGAGTTTGAAAAGACCCGGAAGCGGTGAAAGCCACCGCGCTGTAACTGAATAGTAGAGGAATCGAAATGAGCGACATAATTGCGCAACTCGAAGCGGAAAACATGAAGCCCGATGTGCCTGCGTTCTCGCCGGGCGACACCGTGGTGGTGCAGGTCAGGGTGAAGGAAGGCTCGCGCGAGCGCCTCCAGGCTTACGAGGGCGTGGTCATCGCCAAGCGTAACCGGGGCATCAATTCAGCCTTTACCGTGCGCAAGATTTCTCACGGCGAAGGGGTCGAGCGCGTGTTCCAGACTCATAGCCCGTTGATTGCCGAGATCAAGGTCAAGCGGCGTGGTAAAGTACGTCGGGCCAAACTCTACTATCTGCGAGGTCGCACCGGTAAGGCCGCGCGTATTCGCGAAAAGTTATAGACAGAACATAGCTTTGCTGGATATAAAAGGCGTGTCCGAATCTTCGACACGCCTTTTTTCTTTATGCACATGAAATTTGCCAGGATTATTCTACTGCTAGGCTTGGCTGGCGCTGCAGGAGTTTCGTCGGCCGACGAACGGCTCGACTTGCTAAAGCATATCTCCGCCGCGGGCGCACCGAATCTAACCCTTAAAATGCTCGACCAGGCGCAGCCCAAGATCGATGAAGACCTGTATGAATGGATACTCTGGGAGCAGGAGCGCCTGGCGATCCTGTCACAGTGGCAGCAATGGGACCAGCTGCTGGTGCGTATCGAGGGGCTGCCTGAGGATATCCCCACGCAATTCAAGCGCCAGGCGGCAACCCACCAGGCCAGGGCATTCCTGCAACTCGGACAAAACCGGACCGCACGCGAAGTATTGCGGCGGCAACTCTGGCAAACCGGCGCCATCGAATCCGGCGAGTACGAAACCTGGCGGCGCCAGGTGGTTGAATCTTATCTGGGCGATGGCCGCATCGAGGACGCACGCGTTGCGTTGCTGCGCTTCGACCAGGATTTCGATAGCGATGATCTCGACTGGTTGCTGCTGCGCGCGCGCGTGTTAATTGAAGCCGAGCGCTATGAGCAGGCGGTCCTGATTTTACAGGATCACGAGGCCTGGCAGGCCCGGCTAACCAGCCTTTATGCGCGTTTCAAATTGAACCGCATCGACCAGGCGGAGCTCTGGCAGCAAGTCAAGAAGCGCAGCGCTAGCGAGAACCTGGAGGTCGGCGAAAGCGCCACCCTGTGGGCGCTGGCTTACCACGCGGCGCAACAGATGGCCCCGGTCGATCGCGTGGTTGCGCTGGAGTCGCTGTTTCGTAATTCGCAGCCTTCGCCGCTGCAGCTGTTCCAGATGCCGGTAGACCTGCTGTGGCAGGCTTATCTCGAATATGCCGAGCTGGTAGGAAACCGCTCGGAGTTATTGCTGGGCGACGACGCCAAATGGCTGGAGCTGGCCACCAGGGTCAGCAAGGCGACGCCGGTCAAGGCCAGGTCGCTGTTTGCGATGCTGATGCTGCGCTCCGAAGATAGCAAGGTCGCCAACCAGGCCGCGAGCGGATACATGGAAACCTTTGCCGAAATTGACGAAGCAGAGCGCATTCTGCTGGGAAACCTGTTCAATCGCAGCGAGACTTTTTCCAGTGCGCGCAAGATTCCGGCGGGCATACGTTACCAGCTGGTCGACCTGGCGCTGAGAACAGCTGACATCGAGGAGGCGACCCGCCTGATGTCGGGTTTGAGCACGATTCCCGAGGGCGCCAGCGGCTTCGACTGGCAGTTGCGACAATCGCGGGTGCTGATTCTGGGCGGTCGCTACGAGGAAGGTAACCAGGTGCTGCAAAACCTGATCAGCGAGTATCGCGAGCCGAACGTGGAGGCTACCGATCGAATCCTGCAGGTACTGTTCGATATGCAGACCGTGGATATGCACCCGCAGGCGATAACCCACTTCAGTCAGCTGCTGCGGCTCGAAATCGAACCCAAGCAGCGGCGCGAGATTCTCTACTGGATCGCCGATTCCTACCGCGGCATCGAAAAGTATGACCAGGCCGCGCTGCTTTACCTGCAATCGGCAATGCTGCCGGCGCCCGATTCGATGGATCCCTGGGCTCAGACGGCGCGCTACCACGCGGCCGAGAGCCTGCAGTCATCGGGGCTGGTCGACGATGCGCGACGCATTTACCTGGATCTGCTCGCGGTTACCGAAGATGCCGCGCGGCGCTCGGTGTTGAATCACAAGATTCAGCAGCTTTGGCTGAACCAGGGCGGTCAGTAGTTCGACAGCGCGCATTAACCGGGCACATTCCGCCGATCGCTTGAAAAGCTGGTCCCAAAACCGCATATAGCGCTCCTTAGTGTTTAACTTATTGTCGGGGAGAAACAAACATGACAACTGCCGCCAATACCGAAACCCGTGGTTTCGAAACCGAAGTCAACCAGCTGCTGGATCTGATGATCCATTCGCTGTATTCGAACAAGGAGATATTCTTACGCGAACTGATCTCGAACGCTTCCGACGCCTGCGATCGCCTGCGATTCTGCGCGATTTCCGATGGCAGTCTTTACGAGGAAGACATCGAGCTGAAAATCAGGGTTAGTTACGACAAGGATCAGCGCAGCATTACCATCAGCGATAACGGTATCGGCATGACGCGCGACGAGGTGATCGATCACATCGGCACCATCGCGAAATCGGGGACGCGTTCGTTCCTGGAGTCGATGACCGGCGACGAAAAGGACGACGCCAAGCTCATCGGGCAGTTTGGTGTCGGGTTCTACTCGTCTTTCATTGTCGCCCAGGAAGTCACCCTGCGAACCCGCAAGGCTGGCGAACCGGCCGACCAGGGCGTCGAGTGGGTATCCGAGGGTAAGGGCGAATACCAGGTTACATCGATCGACAAACCAACCCGCGGCACCGAGATTACGCTCAAGCTGCGCGACGGCGAGGACGAATTCCTGAATGACTGGAAACTGCGTTCGATTATCACGTCCTATTCCGACCATATCGACTTTCCGGTAGTCATGGATAAAACCATCGAGCCGGAAGAAGAGGGCGGCGAAACCACGATCGAAGAGGAAACGGTCAACCAGGCTTCGGCCTTGTGGACCCGTGCACGCTCCGAAATCAGCGACGACGAATACCGCGAGTTCTACAAGCACGTCGCGCACGACTTCGAGGATCCGATCGACTGGAATCATAGTCGCGTCGAGGGCACCAACGAATATACCTCGCTACTCTACATACCGGCGCGCGCGCCATTCGATCTTTACGAGCGCGAGCCGCGCCATGGCATCAAGCTCTACGTGCAGCGCGTGTTCATTATGGAAGATAGCGAAAAGCTGATGCCGCGTTACCTGCGTTTTGTGCGCGGGTTGATCGATTCCAACGATTTGCCGCTCAACGTATCGCGTGAAATCCTGCAGGGCAGCAAGGTGATCGACAGTATCCGCAGTGGCTCGACCAAGAAGGTGCTTGGCATGCTGGAAAAGATGGCCAAGAACGATCCCGAGAAGTACCAGAAATTCTGGAATGAGTTTGGTCGGGTATTAAAGGAAGGACCGGCGGAGGATTTTGCCAACCGCGAAACGATTGGCAAGCTGCTGCGCTTCGCTACCACCCAGACCGACGCAGAAGAGCAAACCGTGTCGCTGGATGATTACATCGGCCGCATGCAGGAAGGGCAGGACAAGATTTACTATATCGCGGCCGATACCCATGCGGCGGCGAAGAACAGCCCCCACCTCGAAATCTTTCGCAAAAAGGGAATCGAAGTGTTGCTGCTGTCGGATCGTGTCGACGAGTGGCTGACCGCGCATTTGATGGAATACGATGGCAAGAAACTGCAGTCGGTTGCCAAGGGTCAACTGGACCTGGGCGACGACGAAACTGCTGAAAAGGAGCTCGAAAAGAAGGCAAAGGGCGCCGAAAAACTGTTGAAACGCATGAAGGACGCGCTCGAGGGCAAGGTGGAAGACGTGCGTGTTACCAACCGCCTGACCGATTCGCCGGCCTGTATCGTGCTCAATGAGCAGGATATGGCAATGCACATGCAGCGCATCCTCAAGGAGGCGGGGCACGAGTTACCGAGCAGCAAGCCGATTCTTGAGATCAATCCCGATCATCCGATCGTGAAGAAACTCGACGCCGAGAAATCGAAGAAGAAGTTTGCCGACTGGTCTGATATATTGTTTGATCAGGCACTGCTGGCCGAGGGTGGTCAACTCGACGATCCGGCCAGTTTCGTGGCCAAACTCAACAAGATGTTGGTAACCATTGCCCGATAACAAGACGATACGAAAATTTATCCGCCACCCGGCCGACGTGCCGATCCAGGTAACCCTGGACTGGGTGGACGATGAGGATGACGAGACCGTCGATCAAACCATTACCAATGTGAGCCTCGGCGGTCTCGCTTTCGTATCGCAAAAGCCGCTCGAAGTGCTGCAGCGCGTCAGGATCTCGATCCCCGTGCTAGAGCAGGATAACCACCTGGTAGGCAACGTCGTCTGGTGCGAAAAGAGCGGCGACGCCTACGAGATTGGCATCGAATTCGAGCACTCCCGTGATGCTTTCCGGCTGCGCATGATCGAACAGATCTGCCACATCGAGCATTACCGCAAGGAAGTCGAACAACAGGAAGGCCGTAAACTCAGTTCCCAGGATGCGGCCCGGGAATGGATTTCGAAATACGCCGGCGATTTTCCGGCACTTTAAGTCCAGCAGTGGGAACTAAGTCATCAGTCGCCATTATTGGCGCCGGCCTGGCAGGGTTGACCTGTGGTACGGCGCTGCAAGGACTGGTGCCGAATCTCAAGATATTCGAGAAGAGCGTGTTTTCGGGCGGACGGGTTGGCCGTTTCCGCGCCGGTGAATACGAATTCAACCACGGCGCCCAGTTCTTCACGGTAAACAATCCGCTATTCTGGAATATCGTTTCGGCCTGGCAAACCGACGGCATCGTGCGTCCCTGGGACGGCTGGATCGTCGAACTGCAGAAGGGTCAGATCATCAATAGCGACCCGGCAACGCAGCGTTTCGTAGGCGTACCGCGCATGCAAGTGATTGCCGATCACCTGGCGCAGCGCTGCGACCTCGTTACTTCGGCCCATGTATCGGAGCTGGAATACCAGCGCGAGGGCGGTTGGCGCATTTTCAACGAACGCGGGGACTACCAGGGCGCCTACGACATCGTCATTATTGCGACCGCGGCGCACCAGGTTGCCGACTTATGCCGTTCGATTCCGGAGATCGGCAAGCGGGCCGATAGCGTCGACATGACGGCCTGCTGGAGTGGCATGCTGGCGTTCAATCAGCGACTCAATGTCCCCTATGACGCCGCTTTCGTGTTCGACTCACCACTGTCGTGGATCTCTCGCTACCAGTATTCGACCAGCGATACCGGTGCCGACTGCTGGGTATTGCACGCGTCTCCCGAATGGTCGCAAAAGTATGCCGCCAGTTTCAGGGGCCGGGTAATGCACGCGCTGCTCGATGCTTTCTGGGAGGCTACCGACCTGGCCCCGCATAAACCGGCATCGGCCTCGGTGCACTGCTGGAAGCATGCCTTGCCGATCAATCCGATCAATGAAGACTCTCTGTTCGTCGAATCGCGGGCGATCGGCGCATGTGGCGACTGGTGCACCGCGCCGCGCATCGAGGGGGCCGTGTTGAGCGGGTTTTCGATGGCGGACCGCGTCATGAAATATATTCACAAGAATAACGCCTGATGGTCACCGACGAGCACAGGGTACGGCTCGATAAGTGGTTGTGGGCGGCGCGTTTTTTCAAAACCAGGGCGCTTGCCGGCGAGGCCGTAACCGGCGGCAAGGTGCATCTGCAGGGGCATCGGGTCAAGCCGTCGCGCGGCGTCAAAATCGACGACTGCTTCGAAATTCAGCGCGGTTACGAGCGTTTCGAGATTATCGTCACCGCTATCAGCGCCCGCCGCGGATCCGCCAGCGAGGCACAGGCCCTGTACCGCGAGACCGAAGCCAGCGTCGCCAGGCGCGCCGCCGAGGCGGAAAAGCGCAAGCTGGCGATGCTGGCGCGGCCGCGTTCCAGTACTCGGCCCGACAAAAAACAGCGCAGGAAAATCCATCGATTCATCGGCAAATCCTGAGTCGCCTTTTGGTCGATGTCACCTTGAAGCAAGGCTAACACAGCGATTATTGATATAGGGATCGTTCTAGTTCTCGAAAGCCTCCCAGTCGGCTGCCTCTTTACTGCTTCCATATGTAAACGAAGGTGTCTGCGGGAAGTCGGGGGCTCGAACGCAGGATGGGGTCGGTTAGTCGCAGGTGATGCGCCCGGTTGCGGACCTGGGGTTATTGTGGGGCGGATTTGATCAGGGACAGGATACTGCTGCGGACTTCGGTGCTGAGCAGGTTGCGCAGGTCGAGGCTGACGTAGTCGAAAGTCGTTTTCCAGCATGGTCTCGATGAAATCGCGGAACAGCAGCCGGTCATAGAAATCCGGGGAGTTGATGCCGTAGATCATGGAGATTTTCTGCGCCAGCAGGTGGCAACGATGCTCGAGGTCGGATTCGTTCAGCGGCGCGCTGGAGGATTGCCACAGCACGATAAAGGTCATGTAGTAGCGCTCCAGGATCGGCTGCACGATGTGCGCCAGCCGGATCAATTGCATAAAGCGGTGATCGCTGCGCTGCGGGCGACGCAGATCCTTGTCCAGCCGTTCCAGTAGTTTTTCACGGATCATGCAATTAATGCACTCGTCGATTATTTCCTGCAGGCCGGAATCCTGCCACTCGAGCTGCAGCTCGGATTTCAGGAACGGGTACAGCAGCCTGATCTTGCGCTGCACGCTGGCATAGGAAACGCGTCGCAGGTTGCTGAAACAGCAGGCGATCAATGCCGGAATAATCAGGCTGTGCAGGCTGTTGTTGCGGTAGTAGCTGATCAGCACCGAATCCTCGGGCTTGAGGTAAACGATGTCGCCCAGCTCGTGCTCGCGAATGTGAATAATTTTTTGTTGGGCGATGCGCCTGATCTGTTTCGTGTTGACCTTGCCCTCGATGCGAATCGACGCCAGGCAGTGTGCGCCGCTGATCAGGCGCTGGTGCAGTTTGGCCTGGCTCACCAGTTCCTCGATTTCGATGCTTTGCCGCGGAGTTGCCAGCAGTATCGTGGCGATCGAGTTGACCGGATTGATCACGCAGGCGCTGTTGATGCCGTACATGATCTCCCGCGACAGATGCAGCAGGCTGTTGCGAAACCAGTCGGGTCGCTGCTCCACCTCGGCGGCCCGATCTTGCCAGTCGCCACAGTGTTGCGATAGCAAGGTGTTGAGCTCGATTGGTTCGCCAAAACTGGCGGTAACCTTGCCGAAATGACCCTTGAGTCGGAATATTGCGCCGATCGTGCCGAGGGTCGATTCGCGTTTCTTTTTGCCGCCGTAGAGTTCGCCCAGGTAGGACTTGCCCTCGATCAGCTTTTCATAACCGATATACACCGGCACGAAGGCCAGCGGTCGCTGCTGGCTCTTGATGTAGGCCTCGACCGTCATGCCGAGCATGCCGAGCCTGGGTTTCAGCATGCGCCCGGTACGGCTGCGACCGCCTTCGATAAAATACTCGAGCGGTACCCCGAGCTTGACCAGTTGATACAAATAAGCGCGCATCACCGCCATATACAACTGGTTGTCCTTGAAACTTCGACGGATAAAGAAAGCGCCGCCACCGCGCAGGATACGACCGATGAACGGCACGTTGAGATTGTCACCGGCCGCGATATAGGGCAACGCCAGGTTCTCGTTGTATATCACGTAAGACAGCAGCAGGTAATCGACATGACTGCGGTGACAGGGGACGTAGACCAGCTGGTGCGTCAGGGCGGCCTCGCGAATGCGTTCGGCATGATAAATTTCGATGCCGGCATAGTAGCGATTCCAGAAGGCGCGCAGCAGGCGCAGCATCACCTCGATGGTCAACTGCGTGCAGTCGGCGAAAATCTCTCGACAGTAACGGTGTGCGCGAGTGTAGCGCTGCAGCGTGCTGTCGGCCTGCTCGGATATCAGTTCCTGCACGATGTTGTCTTCGATGACCCTGGCCGACAGGTGCTTGTGACTGGTGATCTGGGGGCCAAAGGTCGCTTCGCGCTGCTGGCTCAGCGTCGTGATCAGCGATTCCTGCAACTCCTGCTCATGGTGTCCGCGCTCGGCGAGCAGGCTGCGAAAATCGATTGCCTGCGAAAAAATCAGGCGCGTGTTGCGGCCATGAATCAGCAGGGTAAAGAACTTGCGTATACGCCCGCCCAGGGACCAGGTATCGGCGAACAAAACCTGCAACCAGTTTTTATGACGTGCCAGGGGCCGGCCCCAGAAAACCGAAACCGGAACTATCTGCAAGTCGAGTTCGTCGCTTTCGTCAAAGGCCGCGATAAAGTCGGTCAGCAAAACCGAGTGTTTGGGCCGCCGCTTGACCCAGTCGATGAACGGGCTGCGCGAAGCGATGCTGTACACCGAGTGATGCTGCGCCAGTGCGTCGATCGGTATCGGGTCTCTCGGGTCGGGCAGTTGGTAACGCTCTGTAACCTCGGTCAGCACCAGCAGGTCGCTCAGGCCGCGGTCGGCAAGAATGTAGAGTATCGGGCGTTCGGGATCCAGCACGCTGCGCGGGCTGTCTTCCGGGAATACTTCCACCCTGACCCAGAGGAACAGTATCCAGCGGAGAAATCGATTAAACTGCCTTTTCAACAGGAACCTGTGTACTAACAACCAGTCCCACGATAATAACCTCTTGGAGCCTGTCACATGAACAAAATCAAGCTGGAATTTGAAAATTCCAATGGCGAAACGCTGGCTGGACTGCTGGAGTTGCCCGAGCGCATGGGCCAGGTGTCCAGTTTCGCCCTGTTCGCGCATTGTTTCACCTGCGGCAAGGATATCGCCGCCGCATCGCGCATCAGTCGCGCGCTGGCCGCGCGCGGGATCGCGGTGCTGAGATTCGACTTTACCGGGCTCGGCAATAGCGACGGAGATTTTGGCAACACCAATTTTTCGTCGAATGTCGATGATCTGGTGCGGGCTGCAGCTGCGCTGGAAGAGAACTACGGCGCGCCGCAGATCCTGATCGGTCATAGCCTCGGCGGTGCGGCGGTGTTGAGCGCGGCGACGCGGCTGCCGTCGGTCAAAGCCGTGGTAACTATCGGCGCGCCCGCGACCGCGGAGCACGTGGCTCATTTGTTCAAGAGTCGGGCCGAGCAAATAAAGGCACAAGGGCAGGCGACGGTCTCGCTCGGCGGTCGCGAGTTTTCCATCAAGAAGCAGTTTCTGGACGATATCGAACGGTATTCATCCACCGGTAAAATTCGCGATCTCGATGCCGCGCTGCTGGTGTTTCATTCGCCGCTGGATGCGATCGTGTCGATCGACGAGGCCGCTAAAATATACCAGGCGGCACGGCACCCGAAGAGTTTCATTTCGCTCGATAAGGCCGACCACTTGCTGAGCAAGGTGGAGGACTCGGAGTACGTGGCAACGACGATTGCCTCCTGGGTGAGCCGTTATCTCGAGCTCGAGCAACAGGATCAGGCCGGCGATCGTCCCGACCTGGTCGACGGCGAAGTTCTGATAACCGAGCTCAACCAGCGATTTCTGCGCGGACCACAGAAATACGGCGGCTCGGACCTGGGGCCCACGCCTTACGACCTGTTGCTTATGTCGCTCGGGGCCTGTACCTCGATGACCTTGCGCATGTACGCGAATCGCAAAAAACTGGCGCTCGAGGATGTGCAGATACGACTGCAGCATGAGCGGGTGCACGCCGAGGACTGCGTCGATTGCAACCACAGCATCGAACGCATTACGCGCCGGATTAGGCTGATTGGTGACCTCGACGATGAGCAACGCCAGCGCCTGCTCGAGATCGCGGATCGTTGCCCGGTGCATCGCAGCCTGGAGAACGAGCCGCAGATCGTGACCGAACTGGTCGATTAATACTCGCGCGACAGGCGCAGGCCAAAGGTGATATCGGGTGCCGAATTCACGTGGACGTCCTCTGTAAAAAACAGGTCGAGCCTGTGGTTTTCGAGCAGAGTGGGGAATCCGAGGGCCAACAGCAATTGAAACGATTCGCCGAAGGCATCGAGGTCGCTGTTTTTGATAGTTTCGCCGTGCATGTCGAGTTGTACGGTCCCGATATAGTCGTTGCTAAAGCGGTAATCGAAGCCCAGCTGGGCGACCCAGACCTCGTCGCGGACCAGTCCCTCCAGCTGACCGTCGTCGGCGGGAAAACTGATGCCCAGCATGCCGTAGGCGTTGGTGTTGGCGCTAACGCCGGCTTCGTGGCTAATCCAGAACGCAAAATCGATTGCCTCGTTGCCGGTAAAATCGGATTCCGAACCGGTCGGCAGCTCGATCCCGGCGAAATAGGCAGGTTTACCCGTTGGCTGGTAACCAATCGCCAGTGCGATGTCGCCGATTCCGCTACTGGACTCGGTCTGCGAATACTCGACGATCCCGTCGCGTTCGTATTGAATATTTACTTTATCCTGCGGAAACT
>JAACFA010000019.1 GCA_009937625.1 Gammaproteobacteria bacterium
GCGGTGCCGGACAGGGTCTGCAGGAAATTAAGCGCGCTGCGTTCCGCGGTCAGTAAGCCGCGCGCCGGACCGGAGACTTCGCAAATCACGCTGTCGGCGCCGATCGAATCGCCGTCCCGCGCCTGCCAGCGGGTTACGATCGAAGCGTCGCACTGGCGAAACACCTCGTCGAACCACTCGGTGCCGCAGAGTACCGCGTCTTCGCGCACCGACAGCTCGGTTTCCAGTTGCGTCGTTGCGTCGATCAACTGCGCGCTAATATCACCGCTGCCGACATCTTCGTCGAGCGCGTTGGCCACCTGGTTGACGATTGACTGGTATAGATCCATGGATTAAACCTCGTATTCTTCGCGGCGCAATTCCTGGGCGGCGTCGAGATAGGCGTTGATGACTACCGCTTCCGGAATCGCGCCCAGGTAACGACCGCTGACAGAGTCGATCACCGGGACCGCCACGCCGATATATTCACGCATGGTTTCCATCGCGTCCCAGATGCTGGTGGTTTCACTGAACTGGATGCCCTGTTCGATTTCGATCGAAGCGACGCTGGCGCTATCGTGCTGATCGTGCAGCTGATGCTGCAGAACCAGGCCCAGGTAGCGGTGATCGGCATCCACGATAACCGCCGACTCGGTTTGCTTTGCGGCCATGCGCTCGCGAAGCTCGGAGAGCCTGATATCCCGATGCACCACGGGTAGTGCATCGGTGACGTGCTCGGCAACGGTCTGGTGCATCAGGTAGGCACGCTCGCGCCCCATCGACAGGTCTATACCGCGCTGGCGCAGTTGGAAATCGTAGAGCGAGCGGCCGTACCACTGGTAAGCGACGAGGTTGGAAAACACGATCGTGACCATCGCGGCGATCGTGATCTCGTAGCTGCGGGTCAGCTCGAATACCATTAGTAACGCGGTCATCGGCGCACCGATAACAGGGCTCATCAGGGCCACCATGCCGCAGACCGCATACACCGACAGCCCGGAGTAGTCCGAGAGCAGCTGTCCCGGTACCAGCAACGCGAACAGGGCGCCGAACAGGACGCCGATCAGCAGTGCCGGAAAAATCACGCCGCCGGCAAAGCCGAAGCCAATGCACAGCACCGTTACCAGCAGCTTTGCGAGCAGGATCAGCAGCAACGCGTCGGCGCTGAAGGATCCCTCCAGCTTCGCCTGGCTGAACACTTCCTGCCCCGCGCCGAGAATCTCGGGCACCTGCAAAGCTACCAGCGACGTGATAAATCCCGCGATCATGGGCTTGGTTGCCATCGGCAGCTTGATTCGGTTGGCGAATCGAGCGGTGTAATGCAGCAGTTTCATGAACGCCACGGCGAGCATGCCGCAGGCGATGCCTTCGAGTGCAAACAGCAGAAACTCGACCCAGCGAAAGCTACCGGTGACCTCGCTCAAAAACAGCGGCGGGTGTTCGAATACGACGTTGGCGACCAGGTAACCGCAGGCGCTGGCGACGGTTACCGCGGTAAACATGCGTAACGAGTAGTGACGCAGGATGACTTCATGGGTAAATATAAGCGCGGCAAGCGGGGCATTGAAGGCCGTCGATATCGCGGCCGCCACGCCGCAGGCAATCGCAATGCTGCGCGCGTCGCTCAAGCGGAACGGCAGGCGGTTGGCGATTTGGCCCACCAGCGTGCCGAGGTAAACCAGCGGCCCATACTGACCCACCGAGGCGCCGCACCCCAGCGAAATTATCGAAGCTACGGTCGAAGATACCCCGGATACCGGCGACGGCAGTCGTTCGTGCAGCTGCACCGCATAAATGGTGTCGGCGGGCCCGATATGCTCGACGCCCGCGACCCCGTAGCGCAGCGTCAGGCCCGCGATCAGGCCGCCGCCCGTCAGCACGGTAATCGTAATCAGCGCGAGCCTGCCGCCGTCGACTCCCGCCCGGCTAGACGCGCTAACGTAGAGAATATCGTTGAAGTAATTCACCAGTTCGACGAAGCCGATAGTGGCGAAGGCAGAAATCAGGCCGACCACCAATCCTACCAGCGCAATCGCCGCCATGCGGGTGACAGTCTGATGGGGGGTGAATTTCATTGCGGCAGCCTGGCGCTTCAGAACGGCGCGTCGATCCGGCGCGCGGTACTCAGCCAGACGCTCTTGGTTTGCAGGAAATCGCGCATTCCCTCCCAGCCGTTCTCGCGGCCGTACCCGCTTTGCTTGTAGCCGCCCACGGGAGACTGGGTGCAGGCATCGAAGTAATTGTTGAGATAAACCGTACCGGCTTCGAGGCGGTTTGCCAGGTCCAGCGCGCGTCGATGATCCTCGGTCCAGATACCGGCGGCGAGCCCGAAGTCGGAGTCGTTGGCAATCTGCACGGCTTCTTCCTCGCTGTCGAATCGCATGACCGCGAGCACCGGCCCGAATATTTCCTCGCGCGCGAGCGGCATGTCCGGCGTGACGTCGGTAAAAACCGTGGGCTCGATAAACCAGCCGCCGGCACCTTCCGGATTGACCGCGTTACCGCCGCAGGCGAGCGTCGCGCCACTTTGCCGGGCGCGTTCGATGTGGCCCAACACAGTTTCGAAATGAGCCTTGTTGGCGATCGGGCCGATACTGGTCGCCGCATCGTTGGGATCGCCGAGCCTGGCGCGGGCCGTGACCTCGAGCAGTTTCTCGACGAAGTCATCGTAAATACCGGATTGCAGCAGCAGTCGTGATCCGGCGATGCAGCTTTGCCCGGCCGGGGGAAAGATGCCGCCACAGACGCCGTGCACCGTGTGCTCGAGGCGCGCATCGTCGAACACCAGCTGCGGTGACTTGCCGCCGAGTTCCATGGTCACGCTTTTAATCGTTCTGGCGGCGAGACCCGCGACCCGCGCGCCGCCTTCCACCGAGCCGGTAAAGCTTACTTTCCGCACCTGTTCGTGGGTCACCAGCGGTTCGCCGACTTCAGCGCCGAATCCGGTGACGGTGTTGATCACGCCGCTGGGCAAATCGGCGTCTTCGAAGGCTTTCATCAATTCGAGGGTCGACGCGGAAGCAAACTCGGATGGCTTCAATACCACGGTATTGCCGGCCGCCAGCGCCGGCGCGAGTTTCCAGATCGCAATCAGCAGCGGCGAATTCCAGGCGGTGATCGCGGCGACCACGCCGTAGGGTTCGTGCCGGGTATAGTTGAGGATTTGATCGCGACCGGTGGGAATCACCGCGCCTTCGAATTTGTCCGCCATCCCGGCGTAGTAGTAAAAACTGTCGATCAACCAGCTGCTGAGGCCGGGGCGTATGTCAACCCGGCGTTTGCCGTTATCGCGGACTTCTATCTCGGCCAGGCGCTCGGCGTGCCGGGCCACCGCGTCTCCCAGGCGGCGCACCATTGCACCGCGCTCGCTCGGATTCATACGTCCCCAGGGGCCTTCGTGGTAAGCGCGGTAGGCCGCCTGTACCGCGATGTTGGCGTCGGCCGTGTTACAGCGCGGAATTTTGGCCCAGGCCTTGCCGGTGTAAGGATTTTCGCTGTCGAAGTACTCTCCGCCGGCGGGTTCCAGCCATCTGCCGTCGGCGTAGTAGGCATAGGTTTCCACTACAAATTCCTCAGTTCAGCCACGGATCCCATTCGTTAACCTCTATCAATGTCGGGCGATCGGCCTTGAAGGCGTCGGCGATCGCGTCAGTCAGGCCCTGGGCGCTGTCGACCCGGATCGCGTGGCATTTGCAGGATCTGGCCAACTCGATAAAGTCCGGGTTGATGCCGGTCACCCCGACCAGTTCGATCTCGCGCAATTTCATATCGTCCTGGATTTGCTTGAGACCTTCGTTGTTCCACAAGATCAGCGGTAGCGATAACTTGAGCTCCGCCGCGGTCACCAGCTCCTGCACGGTAAACATGAAGCCGCCGTCACCGGCGAAGGAAACCACCGGCCTGTCGGGCAGCGCGAGCTTGGCGCCGATCGCATCGGGCAGGCCGCAGCCCAGCGTGCAGTAACCGGCGGGGTAGTGCCAGAGCCGGGGTTTGGCAACGTCGAACGCGAACGCACCGGTATAAACCAGCTGGCATATATCGCCCATGACAATAGTATCGGCCGGTAACGCGGCGCGCAGCACTTCCAGCGTTTTGCAATGGCGTACTTCGCTGGCGCTCAAGTTACTGAGAATCTCTTTGCGGATGGCGGCGACTTCGGCGGCGGTTTCGGCTCTCGCCTCGACCTCTCCGAGCTGTCGGGCTATCGCCTCGGTGGTGGTTTTGGCGCCGCCGATTATCGCGACCTCGGCCGGATACAGATCGTTCATTTTGCGCGGGTCGATATCGACGCGAATGATCTTACCGTTGATCTCCAGGGTTTCGACGAAACTGTCGACCTCGGACAATTCGGTGCCGACAGCGAGCACCACGTCGGCATTCTTGAGGTATCGCTGGACTTCCCCGCGCACCGTTCCGGCGCTCAAGGAAAGCGGGTGCGAGTCATCGATGATACCCTTGCCCGCGGTGCTGCCGATGACGGCGGCGCCAAGTCGCTCCGCGATTTCCGTGATCGCATCGCTGGCGAGCCAGGCGCCTCCCCCGACGCAGATCATCGGCTGCCGCGCGCCGCGCAATAGCTCACAGGCGCGCTGGATTTTTTTGGCAGTCGGCGCCGGGCGCGCGGGAACTTCGATGGCCTCCCAGTCGCCACCGGCCGGCATCGCCAGCACGTCGATCGGTATCGCGATATGCACCGGGCGCGGTCGTTCACTGGAGAACACCGAAAATGCCCGCGCGATCAGGCCGGGGACTTCTTCCGGATGCATCGCGGTGGCTGAGAAAGCGGTCAGCGGCGCGGTCGTATCGGTCAGACTCGGCACTTCGTGCAGGCATCCCCAGCCTTTTCCGAGGGTATAGCTGGCCGCGTCGGCGGAGAGCATCAGCACCGGGATACTGTCGGCATAGGCCTGGCCGATCGCGGTCAACGCGTTGGTGACACCGGGACCCGAGATCACCAGCGCCACCCCGGGTTTGCCGGACGCACGCGCGTAACCATCCGCCATGAAACCCGCGCCCTGTTCGTTGCGCGCCTGCACGTGCTGGATGCTGCTCTTGTTCAGGCCCCGGCAATAATCCAGCGTGTGGACACCGGGTATGCCGAACACCGTATCGACGCCGTATTGCTCGAGCAGTTTGATGGTCGCTTCACCTACGTTGAGTTCATTGTCGCTTGTCATGGCGGTCCTTTAACGAAGTTCTGAAAGAATTTTCTCGTGTACCTGCTCGGTGCTGGCGCTGCCGCCGAGGTCGGCTGTCAATACCCCGGCCTGCAGGCATTGCTCTACCGCGGCCTCGATACGTTGTCCAAGGTCTTTGCGCTGCAGGCTGTATTCGAACATCAGCGCCACGCTGAGCACGGTACCGATGGGATTGGCGATGCCCTGTCCGGCGATATCGGGAGCGGTGCCGTGCACCGGCTCGTAGATCGCACTGCTGCCCGAGTTCAGACCATGCAGCGAGGCCGACGGCAACATGCCCAGCGAGCCGGCGTAGCTGGCCACGAGGTCTGACGCCAGGTCGCCGAAGATATTGTCGGCCAGTACCACGTCGAAGCTGGTGGGTCGCAACATCATCTGGTACAGCGCGTTATCGGTGTACAGGTGGGTTAGCTCGATGTCGGGATAGTCCATGCCCACCTCGGTCACGATGCGGCGCCACAGAATACCGCTTTCCATGACGTTGGACTTATCGATCGAAGTCAGCTTGCCGCGGCGCTGGCGCGCGATCTCGAACCCGACCACGGCGAAGCGGCGAATTTCCTCGCTGGTGTAGAAGTTGGCCTCATAGGCCTGGTAGCTGCCGTCTTCGAGCTGATCGATACCGCGCGGGTTACCGTAGGGGAGCCCGCCGCAGAGTTCGCGCAGTATCAGGATATCGGCGCCCCTGACTAGCTGCGGTTTGAACGGCGTTTGCTCGAGCAGCGTGTCGTAGGCCCGTGACGGACGCAGGCAGGCATAGGTTTCGAGTTCCTCGCGCAGGCGCATCAGCCCGTCGCGTTCGGCTGGGGTCGCGGCCTCGATTACGATATCGTCCCATTGCGGTCCGCCGACGGCGCCGATGAGTACTGCATCCGACTGTTGCGCGGCGGTTACGGTTTCATCGCGGCAAAAGCTGCCGTATTTTTCCCAGGCGGCGCCGTGCAGCAAATCGTGCTGGATCTCGGTATCGATGCCCTCGAGCTGGCACAGACTTTCGAATACGCTCAGGCCGACGGCCACGACTTCCGGACCTATTCCGTCACCGGGCAAAACAAGCAGTTTGAATGGGTTCGCCATGGCGCTCTTCAACCTCGTCAGGGCGCTAGCTTATAGACGATTCGATGCGAGGTAAATCTTACTGTTACAACTTTTTCAGGCAGTCGAAATACTCGTTTTCGTCGGGTGCGACGCCGATGCGCTGCGCGTTCCATAGCGATTGTCCGAGACATTCCATCATCGCGTGCTCGGCCTCGTGCCGGCCCCGGGACGCGACCAGGCGATGGTATATCGCCTGGATCCCCGGGGGGCGGTCGGCGCCCGCCTGTTCGCGCAACGCGATGTGCATCCCCATATGCAGAAACGGGTTGGTCTGGCCCCGCTCGGGCGTGAATTCCTGTTGCCTGATATCCTCGGTCTGCTCCAGCAGGGCATGGTATTCGGGATGAATCTCGATAACCTCGGCGATTATCGCCTCCATTGGTTCGAGCAGGTCTTTTTGCTGCAGCTTACGCCACACGTCGAGGTAAACCTGCCGTACTTCGTCACGAGACTGGAACATGGTTAGTCGAGATTTTTCTTTTTGAATTCGCACAGATCTTCGATCACGCAACTGCCGCAGCGAGGTTTACGCGCGATACAGGTGTAACGACCGTGCAGAATCAACCAGTGGTGCGCGTCGAGCTTGAACTCTTCCGGCACGAACTTGAGCAGTCTTTTCTCGACCTCGAGCACGTCCTTGCCGGGCGCGAGCCCGGTGCGGTTGGAGACGCGAAAAATGTGCGTATCGACCGCAATCGTCGGATGCCCGAAGGCGACGTTGAGGATAACGTTCGCGGTTTTACGACCCACGCCCGGCAGGGCCTCGAGCGCGGCGCGATCCTCGGGAACCTCGGAATGGTGCTGCTCGATCAGAATTTTACAGGTGGCGATCACGTTTTTCGCTTTCGAATTGAACAGGCCGATGGTCTTGATGTATTCGCGCACGCCGTCCTCGCCGAGCGCCAGCATTTTCTCGGGCGTGTTAGCCACCCGGTAGAGCCCGGCCGTGGCCTTGTTGACGCTGACGTCGGTGGCCTGCGCCGACAGTAGCACCGAGATCAGCAGTTCGAAGTTGGAACTGTACTCGAGCTCGGAGCGCGGTTGCTCTATATGCTCGCGCAGGCGCGAGAATATTTCGTGCCGTTTTTGTGGATTCATGCGCCTTCCGGCAGGGGGGGAGCGGGTTCGGGTTTTTCTGCCGGCCGCAGGTCGAGCCAGTTCTTGGCGACGATCAGAATCGCGAGCCCGAAAAATGCGCCCGGTGGTAACACCGCGAGCAGGAATCCCGGGTAATCCTGGTTCAGCACCACGGTCAGCGATTGCGCGCCGTCGCCGAACATAAGCTCGGCGTTCGCAAACAGTGTACCGAAGCCGATAATTTCCCGCAGGCCGCCGAGCAGGGCGAGCACCACCAGGAAGCCCGTCCCCATCATCAGGCCATCGAGCGCAGACGGGCCTACCGGGTTGCGCGACGCGAAGCCCTCGGCGCGGCCGATGATGGCGCAATTGGTGACGATGAGCGGGATGAATATGCCGAGCACGAGGTAAAGGTCGTAGAACAGGGCCTTCATTGCCAGCTCGATGATCGTCACCACCGAGGCGATGATCAGCACGAACACCGGCAGGCGCACTTCCTTGCGCACGAAGCCGCGGATCAACGACACAATCGTGTTTGACAGTACCAGGGTGATCAGCGTCGCGATGCCAAGACCGATGCCGTTGACCACGGTGCTGGTAACCGCGAGCAGAGGGCATAGCCCCAGCAACTGCACCAGGGCGACGTTGTTGCTCCAAAGGCCGTTTCGGGTTATCTCGCTATTGCTGCTCATGCCGCATCCTTCATTCGAAAATCATATCAGCGTTCTGGCGATAGTACAGCAGGGTATTTCTGACCGCCGCGACGATCGCGCGCGGCGTGATGGTGGCGCCGGTGAGCTGGTCGAACTCGCCGCCGTCGCGTTTAACGCGCCAGCCTGCCGCATCCGGGTTGTCCAGCGACTTGCCGTCGAAACTTCTTATCCATGGCGATTTCCTGATCTCGATGCCGTCGCCCAGCCCCGGGGTTTCGGCGTGTTTGATCACGCGCACCCCGGCTACGCTACCGTCGACGTTGACGCCCACCAGTAAATTGATTCTACCGTTGTAGCCGTTGGGCGCGACGCTGTTGAAAATGACGGCCACCGGCTCGCCCTGCAGGCGTGCACGGTATGCGGTGGAACGCGTTTCGGTGCCCAGCAGCGGTGACGGCGGTAATTCCAGCGTATCGTTGGCAATATCGTTGTCCAGCCGGTCGGCCGGGAGCAGGGCCAGCAGATTGCGCAGTAACACCCGACGCTCGTTTTCGACGATGGCATCGGCGGTGCTGAACTCGGTGACCGCGACCAGGGTGGTGCCGACGACGGCAAACAGCCAAAGAAAGGCCCCGGAGATCAGGATCTGGCGGCGGCTGATCGCGATCATTCTTCGCCGTAGACGCGCGGTTGAGTATAGTAGTCGATCAGCGGCACGCACATATTGGCGAGCAGTACCGCAAACGCGATCCCGTCGGGGTAACCGCCCCAGGTGCGAATGACGTAGATCAGGCTGCCGATCATCAGCCCATAGTAAATCCTGCCGAGATCGGTGGTGGCGGCGCTGACCGGATCGGTGGCAATAAAAAAGGCACCGATCACTGCGGCGCCCGAAAGCAGGTGAAACAGCGGGGAAGCGTAAACCTCCGGATCGACCAGGTAAAAAATCAGCGACAGAGTCATCACCGCTACCAGCAAGGAAGCCGGGATATGCCAGCGGATTGTCTTCGTCGCCAGCATGTAGACTCCGCCGACGAACCACCAGAAAGCGATCCATTCCCAGCCCTCGCCGGCATAGTCGCCAAACAGCGGCGACTGGCTGATTTCGCTGATCGGGATATCTTGTCCAACCCCGGTCTTGACGTGGTCCAGCGGAGTCGCCGAGCTAAGCGCATCCCACTGGCCGATGTCGGCGCTACCGAAACTGTAGGCCAGGGACTCCGCCAGGCTTAGCGTTTCTCCGCTAACCGAACCTGGCAGGTACCAGGTCGTCATTTCCAGCGGAAACGAGACCAGCAACACGACGTAGCCTACCATCGCCGGATTGAAGGGGTTGAAACCGAGACCGCCGTACAGGTGCTTGCCGGCTACCATCGCGAAACCGATGCCGGTTAACACCAGCCACCATGGCGCGTGCATCGGCAGGCAAAGTGCAAACAACCAGGCCGCGACCACGGCGCTGAAATCGGTCAGGTGAGGCATGACCGGTTTGCCGCGTAATTTTAGAATGCCGGCTTCGAAGGTTAATGCGAACATGATCGCCAGCACGATGTTGACGATGACGCCGGGCCCGAAAAACCAGGCGTAGGCAAGCGTGCCAGGCACCAGCGCGATGATCACCTGTATCATCAGCCGCTTGAGCGTATTGCCCGGGGCTACGTAAGGCGATGAGACAATGACGCTGCTCACCGATTCTCTTCCTGTACCGCTTTTTTGCGTTCCTTGACTCGCTCCAGCGCCGCCTGCACCGGATCCGGGGCTGCCGCAGAGTCACCGGGTTTGGCTTGCTTCAGTTTCAGGGCCTCGCGCTTGAGGCGGCGCCGCTCCTCGTCCTGCTGTTTTTTCAGCAACAGTCGTTTTTCGCGAAACTCGAACCGCGCGCGGGCACGGTCCGATTTGAAATGCGCTTTTTGCGCGGCGCGAGTTTCACTCTTGGCGGCGCGATAGTATTGCACCAGCGGAATCTGGCTCGGGCAGACCGCCGAGCAACAGCCGCATTCGATGCAGTCGAACAGGTTGAACTCCTGGGTGCGTTCATAGGCCCTGGCGCGCGCGTGCCAGTAAAGTTGCTGCGGCAGCAGCTGTGCCGGGCATACCTCGGTGCATTTGCCGCAGCGGATACACTCGTCATGGTAACCCGGCGCGTGTGGTATGGTTTGTTCGTGCATGACCATGATGCAGTTGCTGGCCTTGACGATCGGCAGCGTATCGCTGGAGAGAGCGAAACCCATCATCGGGCCACCCATGACGAGGTAGGCGTCATTCTTGTCCCGGTAACCCCCGGCCAGTTCGATCAGGTGACTGATCGGCGTGCCGAGGCGCACCTCCCAGTTCGATGGCTGCACGACGTTGTTACCGGTGCAGGTGACGATGCGCGAGATCAGCGCCTGATCCTGTTCCAGCGCGCGCGTGATTGCGACACAGGTGCCGACGTTGTGGCATAGCAAGCCGATGTCGAAGGCGAGTTGCCCGTGCGGTATTTCCTTGCCGGTGAGGATCTGGACTAACTGCTTTTCACCGCCCGAAGGGTAGATCGTCGGAATCGTGATAATCTCGGTGTTTGCCAGCGTGTGCTCGTCGAGCGCCCGCTTCATCGCCGCAATCGCCTCGGGCTTGTTATCTTCGATCGCAATCAGCGTGGTCCGCGGCGACAGTATCTGCTGCAGGTAACCACAGCCTCGAATCACTTCGGCCGCGTCGGTTCGCATCAGCATATCGTCGCAGGTGATGTAGGGTTCGCATTCGACGCCGTTTATGATCAGGGTATCGATCCCCTGTGCTTTGCCACGCGATAGTTTGGGCGAAGTGGGAAAGGCGGCGCCGCCGAGGCCAACGATACCGGCACGGCAGATGCGCTGGATCATTTCATCGGGAGACAGTTGCCGTGGGTCGATCAAGTCTGCCCTGGCGGCCTCGTCTTCGCCATCGACCTCGATGACGATGCAGCGATCTGGCTGTCCGGATGGATGCGGCACCGGGTAGTTGCCGATAGCGCTGACGATACCGGAGGTCGGGGCATGCACCGCGGCGCAAATCAGTGATGAATTCGCGGCGATTACCTCGCCTTTTAACACCCGCTTGCCGACTTCGACCAGCGGTTTGTTGTAGTCACCGATATGTTGTCTCAGCGGCAGAACCAATCTCGCGGGCAGGCTGGCCTGGCGCAATGGCTGCGATACCGATTCGGCCTTGTGCCCTTGGAGCTGCAACCCGCCGTGGAAATGATGTAGCTTAGCCATGCTGGGCCGACTCCAGTTGTTCGAGCGGGTTCGACCATTTCCAGTCGTCGATAGTTCGTTTCTCGGGCACCATGTCGATACAGTCGACCGGGCAGGGCGGCAGGCACAGTTTGCAGCCGGTGCATTCATCGGCGATCACCGTATGCATGTGCTTGGAGGCACCAAGTATGGCGTCTACCGGGCAGGCCTGAATGCAGAGGGTGCAGCCGATGCAGGTTTGTTCGTCGATGACGGCAACCAGCGGTACGTCGAGATGTTCGCCGTGTTCCGCGTTGAGTTCCAGCACCTCGGTATCGAGCAGGTCAGCCAGCGCAACGATGGTCGCCTCGCCGCCTGGCGGGCACTGGTTGATCGGTGCTTCGCCGTTGGCTATCGCCTCGGCGTAAGGCCGGCAGCCCGCGTAGGTGCACTGGCCGCACTGGGTTTGTGGCAGCAAGGCGTCGATTTGATCCACGATGGGGTTGCCCTCTACCCTGAAGCGTATCGACGCGTAGCCTAGTACCAGGCCGAAAAGCCCGGCCATCAGGCTGATGGTAAAGATGGCGAGCAGCATGGATTAAACCTTGACCAGTCCGCCGAGACCCATGAAAGCCAGCGACATCAGGCCTGCCGTGATCAGGCCGATCGCCGAACCCCTGAAGGGCGCCGGGACGTCGGCCACGTTGATACGTTCACGCAGCGCCGCGAACAGGATCAGTACCAGCGAAAAACCGAGCGCCGCGCCGAAACCGTAGATCACCGATTCGAAGAAGCCGTTTTGTTCCTGCACGTTGATCAGCGCCACGCCGAGCACCGCGCAATTGGTGGTGATCAACGGTAAAAAAATCCCGAGCACGTTGTAAAGCAGCGGGCTGGTTTTGTGCACAACCATTTCGGTGAAATTGACCACCGCCGCGATCGCGATGATGAAGGCGATGGTGCGCAGGTACTCGAGTTCGAGCGGCGCCAGGATCCAGGTATTGATCAGGTAGCTGAGTACCGCGGACAGGGTCAACACGAAAGTGGTTGCCGCGCTCATGCCGATGGCGGTTTCGACCTTGCGCGAAACCCCCATGAAAGGGCACAGACCGAGAAACTTCGCCAACACGATATTGTTGACGAACACGGTGCCGATCAGCAGTAGCAAATATTCAGACATGCGCGCGATTATAAGGCCTGATACCGCTTAAAAATACAGAATATACCAGAGGTCTTTGCTAAAACTTCAATTGCATCCCCAACCTGGGGCAGGCCGGTTCAGTCGGCGTACTCGCCCGCTTCGAGTTGTTGCGCCTGCTCGATGAAGGTTTCGATACTGACGCGTTCCTGCAGGTGCAGGTTAAGCGAGCTTAGACTGTTCTGGTACTTGGCCGATGAACTGAAATCGTCGAGCAGCGCCCTGAGTTCGGAGCTTTGCATAATCGAGGGCACCGCGATCGGGCTGGCGATCAGGATCGCGAGCACGAAACTCTTGCTTTTTTTCAGGTGAGAGATATGAATCAGGTAAAGCGCGATGGCGCAGGGAAGCAGGGTCAGGTACCAGCCGAAGCGGAATTGCGTCGATGGCCAGCCCGCCGAAAACAGGTAGTCCAGGGCTTCGAACAGATACGCCAGGAAATAGTAA
Source organism: Gammaproteobacteria bacterium (assembly GCA_009937625.1). Lineage (GTDB taxonomy): Bacteria > Pseudomonadota > Gammaproteobacteria. Next base: position 12,848 of record JAACFA010000019.1, read on the forward strand.
AGCAGGTAGACCAGCGATATCGAGGTCACCATTTGCCTGATTTCCCATCGATTTACCAGCAGGCGCTCGAGTATCGACAACCCGATCACGAAGAGACCGATGGTCAGTACGGTTTCGCGCAATACGTACTTTAAAAGATCGCTCCACTTGAAGCTGTTGTATGCGTTCAGGTAAAACTCGAGTCCACCGATGACCAGGCAGGCCAGTACCAGGATTACCGTCCAGTAGCTGTGCCCGAACAGGTGGCCGGGACTATTGCCTCCTGCGAGCTGGCGGGTTGGGGGCACCGCGTAGTCGCGCGACAATAGTCGCGCCTGCACGCGACCGATTTCGAGATTTACCGGCAATTCGCCGGTGACCAGAGAGGCCTGTTTCTGTTTGTTGATGCGAGTCGGATTGACTTCTGCCAGGTTGACGATTTCTACCGAATCGTCGCCGTAGCGGATAATCTTCAGATGATGAGGTGCCACCGTCGGATCGGACAGAATGATGTCGTTATCCAGGGCGCGTCCGATGGTCGTCACTTCGGACTCGAGCGGCTGGTAGCGGTGCAGGCCGCGGGTGCTGATCTCGAGTATCAGGGCAGCCATTCGCTGTGCTCCAGAAACCTCTGAATCAGTGGCAGGGTCGACGCATAGTCGACCCCGGTCATGGTCAGGGTAATAAAGAATCCCCTGTTCTTGTGACCGGTCAGCGCCGCGGTGAAAAGCACGTCGCTCATGCCCTGGTACTCGACGTATTCACGCCGGCAGAGGTTGCTTTTCATCTCCTGGCCCGATACGTCGATAAACCAGGTCTCACAGCTGAAGTTGCTGACAATGTCTCGATCTACCTTCGACTCGATCTGGTCCTTGTTCAGATTTTGATAAAGATTGTAAAACTGGATCGCGTTGAGCTCGTCCGACTCGAGCCAGTAATATTCGTAAACCAGTCGGCCGACGAACTTGTTGTCCTCGTCGAGGTAGACATGGTTCTGGTTGGTGCATCGAATCTGGTAACGCTTGTAGCGCGCGATCGCACTGAGCTTGGCGCTGTTATCCCAGCAGCGCACGGTTGGAGAAATGGCGCCGGGTAACCTGAACTGGCGCAGATCGAGGTCCGGCCAGTCGTTGGCCAGCAGTTGCTCGATATAGCTGGTTTCGTAAGCCAGCACCTGGCGTGCGACCTCGAGCTTGAGATCGCCGCTATCGCTAAAGCCGCCAGTGGCGCGCTCGATCAGATCGGATAGAAAGCGCGAAGGTACGATGAAGCTGATATCGTTACGCGCGGTAGCGACGTTGATACCGATTGCTTCGCCCTGGTCGTTAAAAGTTGGCCCGCCGCTCATGCCGGGATTGAGGCTGCCCGAGAACAGGATGCGGCTGTCGTCGGTCTGGTTCAGCAGGCCGCCATTGGTGCCGACCGCGATGCTCAAACCCAGGTCCAGCGGATTGCCCATGGCGAAAATGGGTGCGCCGCGCGGGGGCAGCGGGCTCATCCTGATGGCCTCGCCGATCGGTTCGTCGGCACGGAGCAGGGCCAGGTCGTGGGCGACGTCGAGGCCGATCAGTTTCAACTCCCCCTCACGCCCGTTCTTGCCGACGTAGGAAATGTAAAACACGTCGGGTTCGAGAATGACCTGACCGATGACATGATAGTTGGTCGCCATCTGGCTGCCGTCGCCGACAATGAAACCCGAGCCGATGCTGGACTTCTTGCCGGTTTCGCGATTCAGCACGCGAATCTGGAACACGCGCTCTTCGTTTAATTGAAAGATCTTTTTGGAGTCGAGCGCGGCGACAGGCGAGGCCGAAACGCCCGCCAGTAAAATTAGCGCTACCAGAACCCGGGACAGCAAACTAACTGACTCGCATTCCCGGCTTGGCGCCCGAATCAGGGTTGAGGATATACAGCTCGGTTTCGCCGCTGCCGGCCGCCAGCACCATTCCCTCGGATACGCCGAAACGCATCTTGCGTGGCGCCAGGTTGGCCACCATGACCGTAAGCTTGCCTTCCAGGTCTTCCGGCTTATAGGCATTGGCGATACCGGCGAAGACGTTGCGGGTTTCGCTGCCGATATCGAGCGTCAGCTGCAGCAGCTTGTCGGATTTCTCGACTCTGCTGGCGGCGACGATGCGGGCAATACGAAAATCGAGTTTGGCGAAATCATCGTAGGCGATTTCGGGAGCAATGGGCTCGATCGATGAGTCGCCGCCGCCCTGCTGGATCTTCTGCTCGCTCTCGAGATCTGCCCTGGTGGCTTCGATCATGCGTTCGATAGACACGGGCTCGATACGGGTCATTAGCGGCTTGAAGCGGTTGATGCCGTGATCCAGCAGGTTATTGCCGAGATCGGCCCAATTCAGATCCCCGACATTGAGAAATTCCTCGGCCTGCGCTGCTAACTTCGGCAACACCGGTTTGAGCAGGATGACAAGCTGGCGAAAACAGTTCAGGCCGATGGTGCAGACATCCTGCACCTCCTGCTGGCGATTTTCATCCTTGATCGTGACCCAGGGCTGCATTTCATCGATGTACTGGTTGGCCCGGTCTGCCAGCGCCATGATGTCGCGCATAGCCTTGCCGAATTCGCGGTTTTCGTAATAGTCCGCGATGGTTTCCGCGGCCCCGAGATACTGCTGGTTCAGATCCTCCGTCGCGAGCCTGCCCGCGAGCCTGCCGTCGAAGCGCTTGTTGATGAAGCCGGCACAGCGGCTGGCGATGTTGACCAGCTTGCCGACCAGGTCCGAATTTACCCGCGTGGTGAAATCCTCGAGGTTTAGATCGATGTCATCGATCCCGGGACCGAGTTTGGCGGCGAAATAATAACGCAGGTACTCGGGATTCAGGTTGTCGAGATAGGTTCGCGCCATAATAAAGGTGCCGCGCGACTTCGACATTTTTTGCCCGTCGACCGTCAGAAAGCCATGACAATATACCGCGCTGGGTTTGCGGAAGCCGGCGCCGTGCAGCATCGCCGGCCAGAACATCGTGTGAAAACGGGCAATGTCTTTGCCTATAAAATGGTGCAACTCGGCTTTGCTGTCCTTGCGCCAGTAATGATCGAAGTCATGCCCGCTGGCTTCGCACCAGTTCTTGAAACTGGCCATGTAGCCGATCGGTGCGTCCAGCCAGACGTAAAAGTACTTGCCCGGGGCGTCCGGAATCTCGAATCCCCAGTAGGGTGCGTTACGCGAGATATCCCAGTCCTGCAGGCCCTCGTCCAGCCACTCGTGCATCTTGTTGGCGATTTCGGTCTGCACGTGCCCCGCGGCAAACCAGTTCTTTAGCATTTCCTCGAAATCTTCCAGCTTGAAAAAATACTGCTCGGAATCCTTCTCGATCGGGGTTTCGCCACTGACCACCGATACCGGGTTCTTAAGATCGGTGGGTGCATAGGTGGCACCGCAGTTTTCACAGTTGTCGCCATACTGGCCGCCAGCGCCACAGTTGGGACAGTCGCCTTTGATGAAGCGGTCTGGTAAGAACATTTCCGCCTTCGGATCATAGGCCTGCGAGATTACGCGGGTGCGAATATGGCCGGCCTCGCGCAACTGGGTATAAATATATTCCGCGAAGAACCGATTCTCTTCCGAATGGGTGCTGTAATAGTTGTCGAAGTCGACCCCGAAATCGGAGAAGTCCTGCAGGTGTTCCTTGTGCATGCGCTCAATCAACTGCTCCGGGCTAATACCCTCGGCCTGCGCGCGCAGCATGATCGGCGTGCCGTGGGCGTCGTCGGCGCAGACGTAGATACACTCGTGACCGCGCAGTTTCTGGAAGCGCGCCCAGATGTCGGTCTGCACGTACTCCAGCATATGGCCGATATGTATCGGGCCATTAGCGTAGGGTAACGCGCTGGTGACGACGATCTGGCGGGATTTGGAACTCATCGAACGGACTTGGCTGCCTAAAGCAGCGTATTTTAGGTGCTGGGCCAGGCACTGTATAGAACATTCATACAAAAACTAAGTGATATTTAATCGCGGGCTCGGGTAAAATGCGCGGTCCCGGCGCAAGCCCGAACAAACTGCATGACGATGGCGATAGATAAATCACAGATTGAAGCGAAACTGGGTGAGATTACTGACCCGAACATGGAAGCCGACCTGGTTACGAGCAAGGCCGTGAAGTCGGTCGAGCAGGAAGGCGATAACTGGAAGATCGAAATCCAGCTCGGCTATCCCGCCGCGGGGTACTTCGACGAACTCAAACAGGAGGTCGAGACGGCGCTCGCTAGCCTCGCGGGGATCGGTGCGGTCGACGTCCATGTCAGCAGCAAGGTCAAGTCGCACGCGGTACAACAAAACCTGAAACCACTGGCGGGCATCAAGAACATCATCGCGGTCGCGTCAGGCAAGGGCGGTGTCGGCAAGTCGACCACGGCGGTCAATCTCGCTCTGGCGTTACTGGCCGAGGGCGCGACCGTCGGCATTCTCGACGCCGACATATACGGTCCCAGTATCCCGCGCATGCTCGGTTGCCAGGGGCAGCCCGAGTCGACCGACGGCAAGAGCCTCGAGCCGATGATCGGGCACGGTATCCAGTCGATGTCCATCGGTTACCTGGTGGAGGAAGACACGCCGATGATCTGGCGCGGGCCGATGGTTACCCAGGCCCTGGAGCAGTTGCTCAACGATACTCGCTGGAGCGATATCGATTACCTGATCATCGATTTGCCGCCCGGTACCGGCGATACCCAGCTGACCCTGGCGCAGCGTATTCCGGTCAGCGGCGCGGTCATCGTCACCACGCCGCAGGACATTGCCCTGCTCGATGCACGTAAGGGATTGAAGATGTTCGAAAAGGTCGAAGTGCCGGTACTCGGTATTATCGAGAATATGAGTATCCACATCTGCAGCCAGTGTGGACACAGCGAGCATATCTTCGGCGAAGGCGGCGGCGAACGCATGTCGCAGGAACACGGGGTCGATCTGCTGGGCGCGCTGCCGCTCGATATCCGCATCCGCGAGCAGGCCGACAGCGGCAACCCGACCGTGGCGGCGATGCAGGACAGCCAGATCAGTTCGATCTATCGCAGCATTGCGCGTAGGACCGCCGCCAAACTGGCGACCAAGGCGCGTGATCATTCCGCGGCTTTCCCCAATATCGTTATCCAGAACAACTGACTCGTGAGCGCTTTACAGCGCTCACGGGTCATCGCGGAAAGCGCAAAGGGCTTATCCAGGATCCAGCAAAAAAAGGCGCGCGCTCAAGCGCTCACGGAACGGTCAAAAATTGCCGCGCTGATAATCACTGAAAGCCTGGCGAACCTCGTCCGCGGTATTCATGACGAAGGGGCCACCGCGAGCGACCGGTTCGTGCAACGGTTTGCCGGCGATCAACAGGAACCGCGCGCTGCCGTCTTCGGCATGTAACTGAATCGAATCCCCGGTCCCGAGTACCGCAAGCTGATCCCGCCCCAGTTGCAGCGGGCCGCCGCTTTCGTCCTCTACCGAAATGACGCCATCGACCACGTACAGAAACGCGGCGTGGCCTTCGTCGATTGCTTCGTCGAACCCGGCACCCGGCTCCAGCCTGACATCGAGGTATAGCGGATCGGTAAGCGGTTGCTTGACTGGTCCCTGGGTGCCCTGAGCGGTCGTGCCGGTAATCACCTTGATCTCCGCACCGTCCCGGGATTCGGTCGGTATATCCGCCTGGCCGAATTCCTGGTAAGCCGGGGTTGTCATCTTGTGTGACGCGGGCAGGTTTATCCATAGCTGGAACCCTTCCAGCAGTCCGTCCTGCTGCTCCGGCATTTCAGAGTGCACGATGCCCTTGCCCGCGGTCATCCATTGAATGCCGCCAGGCTCGATAACGCCCTCGTTACCGGCATTGTCCCGGTGGCGCATGCGCCCGTTAAGCAGGTAGGTTACGGTCTCGAATCCGCGATGTGGATGCGGCGGAAAGCCGGCGATATAGTCGTCCGGATCGTCGGAGCGAAACGCGTCCAGCAGCAGGAACGGATCGAGATCCATCAGCGCTGGCTGCCCGATAACCCGCACCAGCTCGACTCCGGCACCGTCGGTTGCCGGCTGACCGCTAACTACCCGCTGTGCCTTGCGAATCTTCATGCTACATCCCGCTCCGTCGTCGCCGGATAAACCTGTGCGATTTGTGCCGCCGCGCTGGCCAGGCTCGTCTCGGCGTCAATATTCATCCGGTCGGCGCCGACGATGTTGACGTCGCTGATACCGATGAATGCAAACACCTGCTTCAAATAAGCGCTGACGAAGTCGACCGGGCTTTCGAGTAGCGCTCCGCCAGTGGTGATGACGATATCAGCAGTTTTGCCTGCAAGTAAACCCTCTGGGCCGTCTTCGGTATAGCGAAACGTGATGCCTGCCCGGCACACCTGGTCGATCCAGGCCTTGAGCGTTGCCGGCACGCCGAAATTGTACATCGGCGTGGTCAGCACGATATGGTCTGCCCATTTCAGTTCTTCGATCAGCGAATCTGAAAAAGCAAGCCGCTGGCGCTGGATTTCGCTGCGGTCGTCAGCCGCGGTTAAATTGGCTTCGATCCACTCGTCGTCGATAAATGACGGCGAGTGGTTCAAATCGCGGCGGCGCAGCTCGAGCTCGATACCGGTCTGCTGCAATCGGCGGATCAGGCCGTCGCCGAGCTTCTTACTGCTGGATTCGCCCGGGTTGGCGCTGGCGTCCAGCCTGAGTACGCGCATCGGTTTGCTCATGACTGCACCTCCATTCGCGGCTTGATCGCCCACTGCCCCGGCCCCTGCGCCACCAGTAACAGGAAAGCGCCGGCAATCGCGATATTCTTCGTGAACAGGATCGACTGCATCGGCTGGCTGAAATCGCTGTGGAAGATAATTGCCGCCAGCACGGTGAAACCCGCCAGCAGTGCCGCGGCGATGCGGGTCTGGAATCCGATGAGGATAGCGAGCCCGCCCAGTACCTCGAGTACGATGACGGCCGGTAACAGCATGCCGGGAAGGCCGACCGATTCCATGTATGCCTGGGTGCCGGCATAGGCGCCGACCTTGTTGAAGCCGGCGATTATGAACATCGCGGCCAGCATGGCACGGCCGGCAAGCATCGCCGAGTTATTGAAAGTAGTTGAATTCATGTCAGTTGTCTCCGAGTGATTGATATGGTTATTATCATTGTTCTAAAAAAAACATATATACTATTATTATCAAATGATCGTTGCTAAATTGAGAACAATATGAATCGCCTTGAGGAGCTCGAAGCCTATGTCGCCGTGGTGGATAACCAGGGCTTTGGTAAAGCCGGCGAGAAGCTCGGAATCGCCAAGTCCATGGTCAGTCGGCGGGTTACCGAACTCGAGCGCAGGCTCGGGGTGCAGCTGCTGCAGCGGACTACGCGGCGACAGGCGCTTACCGATGCCGGTCGCGAATTCTATCAGCGCGCAACGCAAATTCTGACCGATCTTAACGAAGCCGAGCAGTTTGTCGCCGATTCCCATAGCCAGATCTCGGGTCGTATCAGGCTGGCGTTGCCATTGGGTTTTGGTGTCAGTCAGCTGGCCGCCCCGGTTAGCGATTTTCTGGCGGCTCATCCTGAAATCAAGATCGATATCGATTTGAACGATCGCCAGGTCAACCTGATAGAGGAGAATATCGATCTGGCGATCCGGATCGGTGAGCTGGAAGATTCGAGCCTGGTCGCGCGCAGACTCGCGCGCGTGCACTTTGCCATCTGCGCCAGCCCGGATTACCTGGCTCGACATGGTGAGCCGCAACATCCAGCGGAGCTGGTCGATCATGAAGTTCTGGTTTACAGCAACGTCGCGGCCGGTCGCCAGTGGTCGTACTCAGAAGACGGGCGCAAAATTAGCCCGCGAGTGAAATATCGCCTGGGTGCCAACAATGGTGAATTTCTTGCCGCCGTCGCCTGTCATGGTATTGCCATAGCCAGCGGCCCGGTGGCGTTTCTGCAAAAGCATATCGATAACCGGGAGCTGGTGCCGATATTGCAACAATATGTGCGTCCCGAGGTTGGCATGTACGCGGTATATCCACCGGGGCGGCTGGTCTCTAGACGGGTGCGAGTGTTCAGCGATGCGCTTTACGAACATTTTCGCGAACGCAGTATCTAGGCCTCGGTTCGCCCGCGGTGGCGAGGACCTGCCGGTCTGGGCCGAGCAGGCTGACGCCCATTATGCGGGGGTCGGCCGCGACGATACGCTCCATGCCGTCGATCAGTTCGGCACCGTCCGGCATTCGGTTTGCCAGTGCGGCAGTTGCCGCGACCCGCGCCATTTCCTCGAAATCTGCCAGCTGGGCGTCCCTGAAATTATTGTAGGAGGGAAACACGATAATAAACTCGGTCACACGATCGCGGCAAATACCACCAGGAACACGCGACGAGCGAGCCGAAAGCGCAGCATCCGACGCAGCGCAGTGATCCAGTGTATCGAAGAGCTAGGGGATGATTTCAAGCCTGCCATTCTGTGGTTATCGGCACTTTTCCCGATTGCCTTAAAACTCAACGACAATATCTGACTGCAATTTGGGGTTTCTGGGGCATCGCGGGACTATGGTCCGATCTAAACGGCGTCGACGCCGGGGGGCGATAGCGGATATACTGCGCATTTTTTGCGGGACGGGCCTGTGAGCATCAAATCAGATCGGTGGATTCGTCGTATGGCGGAGACCGAGGGCATGATCGAACCTTTCGAGTCGGGACAGGTTCGCGAGTCGGAAAACGGGAGAATCATATCCTACGGCACGTCGAGTTACGGCTACGACGTGCGTTGTGCCAACGAATTCAAGATTTTCACTAATATCAATTCGGCGATTGTCGATCCGAAGAATTTCGACGACGAAAGTTTTGTCGACATTCAGTCCGATGTCTGCATCATTCCGCCGAACTCTTTCGCGCTGGCCCGCACCGTGGAGTATTTCCGCATACCGCGCAGCGTGTTAACGATCTGCCTGGGCAAGTCAACCTACGCACGCTGCGGCATCATAGTCAACGTGACCCCGCTGGAGCCCGAGTGGGAAGGCCACGTGACGCTCGAGTTTTCCAATACGACCCCGCTGCCCGCCAAGATTTACGCCAACGAAGGCGTGGCGCAGATGCTGTTTTACGAATCGGACGAGGTCTGCGAAATCTCTTACAAGGATCGCGGCGGCAAGTACCAGGGGCAAAAGGGCGTTACCCTCCCCAAGGCCTGATGCCTTCGATTTGTTGTTCCGCGAGAAGCAGATCCGGGAGACTACTTGAGATCGATGATCTTCCAGTTGCGGGATTCGGCGATTGCCTTGAGTTCATCGTCGGGATGGACGGTGACTGGATTATCGACCTGTTCGAGCAGCGCGAGATCGTTGATCGAGTCGCTGTAGAAGTAGCTGCCCTCCAGGGTATGCCCGGTACGCCTCAGCCATT
>JAACFA010000338.1 GCA_009937625.1 Gammaproteobacteria bacterium
GCGTCTGTATATGGACTCCACCTATTTTACAACGCTAATTTTGCATAAAAACGTAAACTGCTTGCGTATATACGGCTTCTTGTTGAGGAAGCTAACCTCTAGCCTTGGATGTTTGCGCACCTACCATCCTCTTCGCTTTTGTAGCCTCTAAGGGCTTGCAGACGCCACAGGTTTTTGGCAGGTTGGTCTTACCTTTTATGCAGCGTTATCGTTGTAGAACTCTTTGGTGTTATTGCTAAATTGGTTTCTTACGATCTGCCGAGCAGGACTGGTTCATACGATTCCCCAGTAGCCAATAATGCCCAGGCAGTTCTGACCGTCTTATTCGCCAGCGCAATACAAGTGCGTTTAACCCCGGCTCGTTTTACTAATTCGATTAACCAGGCCTCTTTGAGTGTTCGTGGCTCGCTGGGCAATTTATAAATAACCGATAAGGCCCCCTGATAAAGCGCAGCCCGCAGTTCCTTGTTGCCGCCCTGTTTATCGATCCCAGTGAAATACGTTTTACCACCCGAGCTATGTTGCTTTGGGGTTAAGCCAATATAAACCGATGCCTGGCGACCATTTTTAAATTCGCTGCCATCGCCGATATTCGCATACAGCATGGATGCACAGACTTTCCCAATGCCTTCCAGATCCATTAGCCTCTGGCAGGGTTCTAGCTGACTAACAAGAGCCGCTTTATATTTTTCCGCTTCGGCTAACTGTTCAACGGTTAATTGGTATCGTTCCCACAGCAGACCCAGGGTGTTTTTGAGGCAGGTCGGCAAACGCGTATCCAGATCATCCAGAACGATCGCCATCGTTTCTCTTAAACTTTTGCGTCCTCTTCTCAGGGTGATCCCATATTCGTACAGGTAAGCGCGAATATGATTATTTAATGCGACCAGCTCTTTGTCTAAAAACTTGCGGCTGGTTTCCAGGGTTTGCAGCGACTGCTGCTCTTCTGTTTTTATTTGACTGAACTTCATACCGATCTGGATTGATGCAATCGCAATGGCTAATGCGTCATTGGCATCTGTTTTATGGCCTTGTAGAAAGCCTTTGACCTTTTTTGGACTAATGACCCGTACATCATGCCCATGTTTTTGCGCCAGCCTTGCCCAGTAATGACAAGCACCACAGCCTTCCATTGCAACAATTGACGGGACCGTTTTGGCTAGTAACTCTTTTAACTTACTGGGGCTAATGGCTTTGTTGGATATAAACTCACCGTGCTTGTCAATTTTGCAGACCTGGATAACATGCTTTGCTAAATCAATACCGATTACGTTAAACTTTTTCATTGTATGGGCTCCTTTGTTTTCGTCGACACCAGCCTACGTAAGTGGGCTGGTGGAGTCCATACATCGCTTTGGAGGACGACAACATTAATTTAGTGTGCCAATTTTGTGCCCCATTTACTGCCATTAAGTGGCGTTTACTGGCACAAATGGGATGGGAGATAAGTTGAAAAAATTATAGCCCGACTGGTTCAATCTTTGCGCTCGGATTTAGTCGTATTACTTTTTTTCTGACCCAGAATGGCCTTGAGCTTGGCGCACATATCTTCGGTGGTATAAAAGAATTCCACGCGCCCCGATTCGATATGCTCGATGCGGCCGGCATATTGATTTCCGCCGTTATCGACACCGCGTTTGAACTGCAGCACGAACGCGCGGTCCGCTGGTAGAGCAACGTCATTCTTGCCCGAATTGATCATCGACAGGGGTCTCTCATCGGAATACCTGCATGTTTAGTTTAAATATCGACTATGACCAAAATCTTAATTTTTCAGGCGCGTATAAGTACACCCATTGGCGTATAAATTGGTCATTCAGGGCGTTAAAATCTGTTTCAATAACCTATGGGCATGGATAGATCCAATAAAAGTGCGAGGTTTAATCTAGCCCTTTTTCGCCTTGGGGTGATCCCAATTGCCTCAGGCTTGGTTCCGTTCCGATCAAGCTCAGGCCGATGAGCCTGCAGTTGTTTGGATCGGCGCCGTCAGGACCCAGCCGATTCGCCCTCCGAAATCAGGCCGAGCGTTTGTAGCGCCATCATTTTCTCTTCGTCCGTTGGGATGACCCAGGCCGAAACGGGTGAATCGGCAGTCGAAATTCTCGGGCCGCCAGCGTCATTGGCCGCCTCGTCCAACTCCACGCCCATCCATTGGGCGGCGCGGCAGATCGCCGCGCGGATTGTCGGCGAGTTCTCGCCGACCCCGGCGGTGAACACGATGCCGTCGACGCCACCCATCGCCGCGGCCATGGCGCCGAGTCCCTGGCTCGCCCGGTAAACAAAGAAGTCGATGGCTTCCCTGGCGTTCGGGTCGCTGCTCGCCTGCAGGTCGCGCATATCGTTGCTGATAGTTTTTCCACGTCGTCCGCGCTCATGTTCTTTTCGCGGATCAGGTGTAGCACGACGCCGGCGTCCAGCGCACCCGGCCGCGTTCCCATGACAAGTCCGTCGAGAGCGCTGAAGCCCATCGTGCTGTCGATGCTGCGCCCGTTGTTAAGCGCACACATACTTACGCCGCTGCCGAAATGGCCGACGATTACCCGGCCCGCGGCAATTTCCGGCGCAATCTCGGGCAAGATCCTGGCGATATACTCGTACGACAGCCCATGAAAGCCGTAACGCCGGATGCCTTCGTCGTAATAAGCGCGCGGCAGCGCGAACAGGTCGGCCATTTTCGGGTGATCCCGGTGAAAAGCCGTGTCGAAGCACGCGACCTGCGGGATTTGCGGGTTCATGGTCCGCGCCGTCTTGATGTAATTCAGGTTGTACGGCAAATGCAACGGTGCGAGTGGACACAGTCGCTCCAGCGTTTTGATCACTTGATCGTCGATGACGACGGGCGCGTCGAATTCGAGGCCGCCGTGCACGACCCGGTGTCCCACGCCTCGCACCGTGGAGCCGCTGATCTGTCCGGTCGCCCAGCCGACCAGGAAACCGAACAGGAAGTCGATGTCGATGCTGCCGGCGTTTTCCCAGTGGCGCTCCTCGAGAAGCTCGCCTTTTTCGTTTTTCGCGACGAAGCGCGGGCTGCGGCCGAGGCCTTCGATCTGGCCCGTTATGCGCAAGGCCAGGGACTGCTCGTCGACAATCTCGAAGATCGAAAACTTCAGGCTCGAGGAACCGCCGTTTAATACCGGAATAATATCGCTCATCGATTCACCCTGCGGCTACGCGGACGGATGCTACACGCCGCTTCAACGGAGAGACTGGCACCACACCCGCGCAGGTCTCGGTGCGTGTACAGATTCTGCCGGCGTGGCTTGTTGGGGTGATTGACTGTCATCTGGTGCTCATGCTGCCTGATATCGAATCCGACTTTAACGTCCTGATCACGAATTTATACGCCAATCGGTGTCTTTATACACCCCCAAAATCTAGGATAGCGTTGCGGTAATTATGTCCAGATTGATTGTTTAAATCCCGATTAATTCAAACATGACAAAACTCGATTCTGCAAAATCATCTTTAAAATCGCTGTCGCTGTCGCCGAAATCGGGCGGCAAGGCAATAACCCACTACCTGCCTTTTCTGGATTGGCTGATCCATTATCGCCGCGAGGATTTGGTCGGCGATCTGCTGGCCGGATCAATCGTAGCCATTATGCTGGTGCCGCAAGGCATGGCTTACGCCATGCTCGCCGGACTACCGCCCCAAATCGGCCTTTACGCCAGCATTGTGCCGCTTGTTATCTACGGTCTTCTGGGTAGCAGCCGCGTACTGGCCGTCGGCCCGGTGGCGATCGTGTCGCTGCTGGTTGCCTCGGGCGTTGCTCCGCTGGCCGAGCCGGGGAGTGCCGAATATGTGCAACTGGCTTTAACCCTCGCTCTCCTGGTTGCCATCATTCAGTTCGTCATGGACTTTTTGAGCCATCCCGTGGTGGCCGGCTTTACCAGCGCCGCCGCCATTGTCATCGGTTTCAGCCAGTTGAAACACTTGATCGGTGTCAACATTCCGCGAACCGAATATTTCTACGAGCAGGTTCTCTACGCCGCCGAACACATATTCGAAAGCAATGTGTATGCGCTGATCATCGGGCTGGGCGGTATTGCTGTTTTGCTCTATTTCCAGTTCGGTCTGGGCAAACATCTGAGGAAAACCGGGCTGTCGGAATCGGTCATCGTCCCGGTCAGCAAGGCCGGGCCGCTGGTCGTGGTTTTGCTGGGCACGGTTCTGGTGGTGGCTTTTAACCTTTTCGACTGGGCCGGCGTCAAAATCGTCGGCGACGTTCCCGCCGGACTGCCGCCGGCCACGCTGCCCGTGTTCGATTTCGACCTGTGGCAACTTTTGCTGCCGACCGCGTTCGCCATCAGCTTCGTCGGTTTCATGGAAAGCATCGCGGTGGCAAAATCGCTGGCCAGCAAGCGCCGCCAAAAAGTCGATGCCGACCAGGAACTTATTGCCCTGGGCGCCGCCAATTTCGGTGCTACCTTTACCAGCGGTTATCCCGTAACCGGCGGATTCAGCCGCTCGTCGGTGAACTTTGCCGCCGGCGCCAACACCGG
>JAACFA010000166.1 GCA_009937625.1 Gammaproteobacteria bacterium
GTATCAACCAGGCGGGACTGGAGCTGCTGAGTCAGCAGGTCGCGCAGCACGAAATAGACTGCCAGTGGCAGCGGGAAGGCTTTATTCATACCGCCGCCGGCGAGGCCGCGCTGCGGGAACAGCAAAACTTTCTGCAATACCTCGACACCGTGGAGGCTGAGCACGAGGTGCTTGACCAGGCAGCGTTACAGCAGCGGCTGGGTACGTCGCATTATCACGGTGGTGTCCATATCGCCGATGGTGCGCTGGTGCAGCCAGCCGCCCTGGTGCACGGCCTCGCCGATACCCTGCCCGCCAACGTCAGCCTGCATGAAAACAGCCCGGTTTACAAAATAACCGACGGCAAACCGCTGAGCCTGCAACTTGCCAGCGCCGACCTGCGCGCCGACCGGGTTATCCTGGCAACGAACTTCGAATCGGTTTCTCTAAGCTTTCTGCGTTCGCGTATCGTCGGCAGCACGCTGGCGGGCAGCTTTACCCGGGTATTGACTCAGGACGAGCTTGCAAGTCTCGGCTCACTGACCGAATGGGGTGCCATTTCCCTGCATAGCGGCGGCGCGACACTGCGTCTGACCAGGGATCATCGAATCAGTATTCGCAATACCGCCGAATATCACGGCTCCGTGCTGTTGACGGACGAACAACTGGCACGCCGACAGGTCATTCATCGGGAGGCTTTCGAGCGGCGGTTCCCGCAACTGGCACAGGTACCGTTCGAGTACTCCTGGTCGGGCGTCGAGGGCATTTCGCGCAACGGCACCAATTTCTTCGGGCAGCAGCGCAAGAATATTTACCTGGCCGGTGGCTACAACGGTTCCGGCGTCAGCCGCGGGAGCGCCTTCGGTACGGCCATCGCCGATTATGCCAGCGGCGCGGCTTCGCAAACAGTAAGCGATTGCCTGGCCTCGGCCCCGGCCAGGTGGATGCCACCGCGACCCTTACTCGACCTTGCCGCATTTTTCATCGTACGCTCCCGATTCAAGGGCGTAGGCCTGGATCGATAGACGGTTTTTAATCGATCAGCCAGGGCGCATTGGCGGCATTGGACAATCGAGGCAGGCTGAAATCGTGCGCACCAGTTCGATGCCGCGAACGGTCGCGGTGCCATCATGCATGATTACCGCAACGCAGGCCCTCAGCAGTCGGGGCTTGACCAGGGGTTTGAGCCGCATCAGGTTATCCAGCGCATGGTCGAGGGCGGCGAGTTTGAATTCCTTGCGGGATATCAGCTCGAGTTTTTCCAGGTTCGTTTCCGCTACGCCGCTGGCAAAGGCAGCACCGGCCCGGGTTTCGTCTTTATGCTCGACGTGGGTAATCAGGGACAGCAAAATCGCGAAGTCTTCACGCACCGCATCGAGGCTGGAATGCCTTGCCCTGGGCATCTTGCGAAAGCCGAAATGCTGATCCAGCTGCTGTAGCAGGAAACGGCGGATGACCCATTCGCGCAGGTTGACGGATTTGTCCGAGCGAATGATGTTTTCCAGCGTGATCTTGAACTGAACGAACTGGTTTGGCGACAACTCGCGCAGGGCGCTCATGGCAAGTTCCAGCAGCGGCATTTTGAATTTGTCATCGAGCTCGCTTATCTCCGGCAGGAATTTCTCGGCCAGGGATTGCATGTTCGGATCGGCGGTCTGCGCCATCACCGCCCATGCCGCCGCCCGGTCTTTTTGCAGGTAAATCAGAGCGCTATAGATTACCGCCCGCGCACTGTAAGCATCCTGCGCGGCTTCCCTGAGCACTAACGGCATCGCGATGATGAGCTCGTGCACGTACTCGATGTTTTGCTCATTGAGGGTGCCGACCTCGCCGATGGCCTGCTCCGCGGAGCTCAGGACGGCCGCCGTCACGGCCAGCTTTTCAGCTCCCGTTGGCGGCGTTTCAACCGGTTCGGGCGACGGGGCTCGGCTAACCTCGGACGGCAGGAAGTTCCCGTCCCAGCGCGGTTCGATTCTGCGAATTCGCGTTTCCAGCGGCGGATGGGTGGCGAACAGGGACTGCCAGAAACTGCTGATACCGTTGGCGAAGTAGGCGTGGCTGTACTCGGGCGCCGCTGGCGAACTCAGGTAAGAGCCGACATGGCCGCTGCCCCCGATTTTTTTCAGCGCACCCGCGATGCCGTCCTTGTTGCGGGTAAACTGGACTGCTGACGAATCCGCCAGGTACTCGCGCTGACGGCTCACGATTGCCTTGATCCACTGACCAAAAAACGATCCCGCGTAGCCGATGACCATCAGACCGACGCCAATCGCGGCGATCGCAAAGATTCCGCCAGCGCCTTTTCTCGCCCGGCCCGCAAATCGCAGCGAGCGGAACATGAAGTAGCCGACCAGTCCGATCAGCAAAATGCCGTGCAGAATCGCGAGCAGACGGATATTGAGCCGCATGTCGCCATTCGCGATATGGCTGAACTCGTGCGCGATAACGCCCTGCAATTCTTCACGATTGAGGCGAGTCAGGGTACCCTGTGTAATACCTATGACCGCGTTGGCGGGCGACAGGCCGGCGGCGAACGCGTTGATCGAGGTATCGCTTAGCAGGTAAACCTGGGGAATCGGCATCCCGGCGGCTATCGCCATTTCCTCGACCACGTTGAGCAACTGCCTTTGCTGCAAATCTGTGGTGCCGTGCGACACCAGCCGCCCACCGAGCATTTCAGCGATAGTCGGCCCGCCGCCGGATAGCGACAGGGCCTTGAACAAACTGCCGCCCAATACCAGCAGGCATACCCCAAGCGCGACAACCGCGAATTCTTCCCAGGAGTAGAAGTAAGAAAGCGTTTCCGGGGAGACAACGAATTGCTCGGTTTTCAGGTAGACGTAGACGCTCAGTAAGAACAGGTTGGTCAGCAGGATCAGACCGGCGACCGCGAGCGTGAACAGCAGCACCAGCCACAGCGTATTCCTGCGGGCCTTATCCTGGGCTTCGAAGAAGTTCAAGGTTAGCCGCGAGACCAGGTAACTAGAACGACACCTTGGGCGCTTCCTGGATTTGGGCGCTATCCTCGAACTCGAGCAGGCTCGCATCCTGGGCGTGGCCAAACATGCCGGCAAAAATGTTCTGCGGAAAAGATTGCTTGTAAATATTGTAAGCCATGACCTGGTCGTTGAACGCCTGGCGCGCAAACGCCACCTTGTTTTCGGTGCTGGTCAATTCCTCGGTCAGCTGCATCATGTTTTGATTGGCTTTCAGGTCGGGATAAGCCTCGACCAGCAGGTTAAACCGACCCAGCGCGCCCGCGAGGTTACCCTCTGCCTGGCCGAGACCCTGCATGGTGGCGGGATCGCCCGGTTTTTGATGGGCCGCGGACAAGTTGTCGGAGGCCGCGTTACGCGCCTTGACCACCGCATCCAGCGTTTCGCGCTCGTGCTTCAGGTAACCCTTCGCGGTTTCCACCAGGTTCGGAATCAGATCGTAGCGCCGCTTGAGCTGCACCTCGATCTGGGAAAAAGCATTTTTAAAGCGGTTGCTCAAAGCTACCAGCTTGTTGAAGATCGCAATAACGTAAATGACGATGACGCCAATAATCACGAGTACGACAATGGTCGAAACTTCCATAATTCCTCCTGCGAGGGCTTGTTGATCGGTTTCGGCATGTGTAACCGGGATTCTCCGGGGCTTACACGCCAGGCCATTAATCAATCAATATAGACGGGTTGGTATGATTTATCACGTTTGTCGAGCAGATTCGAGTAACGCTGCTCGGCTAGCCGCGCCGCAGCGTCTCGAATTTAAAAGGCACTTCGTAAACCGTATCGTCGAGATGACCGAAATCATTCTCATGGACGCTAACAGCATAGCGACCGCGCGCGTCAAGGTGATTGATTAATGTCATGAAGTGGCGGGCTAATTACGGACTGGGCGTCGCCACGGAAACCATCGCTCCAATACCGTGGTTGCTGGCTAAATTCGTCTGCCAGGATTGCGCCTGTAATGACTAGAGCGCGACCGCGATACGGAAAGCATCGAGCAGCGCCGCGTGCAGCGAACGGCTGCTAACGGCGTCGCCGACTCGATACAGGCGGTAACCGCCGTCCCCGTTTACTTCGAAAGGCTGGGGCCGCACCTGCAGCAAGGCCTCGATGTCGGTAAAACCCCGGTTGGCCGAATTTTCTTTAAGCTGTACGTACACCTCGTCGAGTGGGTAAGTGCCACGTTCGACCACCACCTGGTCCGCTTCGATTTCGACGGGGGCATCGGTCAGATCGTTGGTCAGCGTGGCTACCAGGGAATCGCCTTCCCTGCGTACCGACTTCAGCATCAGGTCCAGATGCACCGGCACGTTCAGCTGGTAGAGTTGTTTGCGGTGCACCGGGCGTTCGCCATAACCCAGTTCGGCGCCGACCTGGTCGTCAATCGTGGCCAGCGTCACAGCAGCCCCCCGGGCCGCAAGAAACTCGGCACAGGACAGGGCCTCGTGTCGCCCGGTGCCGTCGTAAACCAGCACTCGCCTGGCGGGTTCGACATCGCCCCCGAGCACGTCCCAGGTACTCAGGCAGTTCTGCTCACCTTCGAGATCGCCGAAATTGGGCAAACCGCCGCTGGCGACGATGACGACGTCGGGACTGAGTTCGAGCACGTCATCGCCGTCGGCATAGTTATTCAAACGTACCTCGACACCGAGATGGTCGAGCTCGGCCACGCGCCAGTCGACGACCGAAATCAGGTCGCGTCGCCAGCCGGCACGGGCGGCTAACTGCAGTTGTCCACCCAGTTGCGGCGTTGCCTCCAGCAGGGTTACCCGGTGACCACGCTCGGCGGCGACGCGGGCAGCCTCCATACCGGCGGGGCCGCCGCCGACAACCACGATATTTTTGATCGTGCCGGTAGTCGGCTCGATCACCTGCGGCAACTCGGTTTCACGCCCGGCCGCGACATTGTGAATACAGGACGGCTTCTTGTGCATGCAGTGCGTGGCGCCGAAACAGGGACGGATCCGGTCCTCCTCGCCGCGCCTGATCTTGTTGACGATCTGCGGGTCGGCGATATGCGCGCGCGTCATCGCGACCATGTCGAGAATACCGTCGCGGATCGCGTAGCGTGCGGTTGCCACGTCGGTGATGCGCGCGGCATGAAACACCGGCAGCGACACCGCCTGTTTCATGACCGCGACCTGCGGCAGGAACGGGGCCAGCGGTTGGCTCATGCCCGGCATGTTTTTTTCCGCCAGGGCCAGCTCGGTGTCCATGCGTCCCGAGACACAGTTCAGGAAATCGATCGCACCCTCACGCTCCAGGATTTGAGCGATTTCGATCGCATCCTCGGCGGAGAGCCCGCCGCGATCCTCGTGGATCGACATGCGCATGCCCACCAGGAAATTCTCGCCGACGCTGCTTCGAATTTCTTCATGCACCATCAGCGCGAAGCGCACGCGATTCTCGATGCTGCCGCCGTACTTGTCGCTGCGGCGATTGATATCGGGTGAAAAAAACTGCCCGATCAGGTGTGCGCCAGCGTGCGTTTCTAGACCGTCAAGGCCACCCTCGTAGCAACGGCGCGCGGCCGCGCCGAAGGACTTGACGATGCGTTTGATGTCATCCTCGCCGATCTCGCGCGGAATGCTGCGATGCAGGGTTTCGCGCACCGGGCTCGGGGCCAGTGTCGGTAACCAGTAATCCACGGTCGCGTCGCCGCGCCGGCCGAGGTGGGTGATCTGACACATCAGCGCGGTATCCTGCGCGTGGATGCGCTCGGAGAAGGATTGCAGGTAAGGAATGACGCGGTCGTCGTCGACGCGTAACTGACCGAATACCGACGGGGAATCGGGCGCGACGTTGGACGATCCGCCGAACATGGTCAAAGCGAGCCCGCCTTTAGCCTTCTCCTCGTGGTAACGCTGGTAGCGTTCGGCTGGCATACCGTCGTCATCCATGCCGCTGGCGTGGCTGGTGCTCATGATGCGATTCTTCAACGTCAGATGCTTGATCGTGAGCGGCTGAAACAACGGATCGTTTTCGATGTTACTGTTGGTCATGGTTTCTGCACTTTTAACCTGACCTCGAATTATTCACTATCTGGCAGAAAATCGCTCGTCGAAATTAGATCCGGAGGCTCGAAAAGCTGCCACTTGTCGCGTGCGACATTACCGATGGGGATTCGAAGCTACGGTCGAATCGCTCAATAAACGGTCCGCACCTGCTGCACGTAGAACAGCTCGCAGGCGCCGGCACCGGTATCCTCGCGGGTCAACGAACTGACCCAGCGCCAACCGTCATCAGCATCGATTCGCACCAGGTAGCCACTGAGATCGACGATCTGCCCGACGATGACATTGTCGATCAAATCCTCTACCGCCTCGTCGGCCGGAATGATGTGCATGTTGGCGCTGTTGCGCGCGATGTCGCGCAACGGGATCGAACTGTTACTCGTGCGCCAGCGGTACCAGCGCCCCGACTGGCTTATCTCGATATCCTTGAGTAACTCCTCGTCCGACATCGGCCCCCAGCCGAG
>JAACFA010000167.1 GCA_009937625.1 Gammaproteobacteria bacterium
GGGACCAAGCTGGCGTTTTTCGGCGATGGATGGTTGAGCAAAATGCATTTTTGTGACCGGCTTAACAAGTTTAATTGTAGTTGATCGTAACGGTGTAGGGGTTGCCGCCGCCGTTCGTGGTCGAGTATAGCCCGGCCGGTTGATTGGCACCGACGTTCAAGGTGGCGCCGACCTGGAAGGTGGCGCTTCCGATCCCGGGTATGGTGCCTGAACTGTTATCGGTGAACGCGCTCAGCCCGATCTGCTGACCGCTGGCATTGGCCAGTACGCCGTCGCCGTAGACCAGCGTGTAAGCCTGGTTGGGTTCACCGGAAACCTGGAACGAGGCGGCGTTGCCGGGGCCCGACGCCAGTACCTGGATATCTCCCGTCGGCGTACGCCCGCCACTGGTATCGAGCACCACGGTGCCGGCGATCGCGCCCCCGGCAATCGTGCCGAAATTCATCGGGATCGTCTCGATGATGCTCAGCGGCGTGAACGAGGTAGCGCTGGCGGTGCCGCTCACCGGGGTCGCGGTGCCGCTCTGGATCAGGTCGACGGTAAAGGCCGGAGAAACGTAGGTGCCGGCAGTTTGCGGGCTGCTGACGGCGAGTTCGCCGTACAGGACCATCGTAAACGGAATGCTGTTTCCCGGGTTGGCCGCTATGGTTTGCGGCAGCGTGACGTCGGTCAGACCGTAATCCGGGATGGATACGCGTACATTGTTGAGCGGGATCGCCGTTCCCGGGCCCGTCAGCGGTGCGGGTAGAACGTTCCAGTCCAGGGTAAAACCGTAAGTGGCGCAGGTCACGCCGAGCGTATTATCGACGTTAGCGCTAAAGGTCGTAACCGGAACCGATGGCGACAGGCTAATCAGGCCAGTGCTCGATAAACCACCGAGGCTATTCATCGTGATGGTGCCGCTACCGGCCTCGATCGCGAACCCGCCGAAATTCATTGCTTGCAGCGGGTTCAACACCCACCTCGACTTGCATCGATTTACATTTGGAGGCGGCTGCTGGGCCAAAACCGTATTGATCATCGATACCGCGAGTAGCAGGCTGACGCCAACGAGGAATCTCTTGCGCCTGCTCATGATTAGGGGTTGCTGGCCAGGGTCAGCCGGTTGCCGCGCACCAGTCGAATATGCTTCGGCCTCGCCTTGAGGTCGTTCAGCGGTATCCCATTGCGGAACAATACGTACCAGGCGTACTCGGGGCGCCGCTGGTTGGTCGACGCGGTCCAGTACCAGCTGGCGGCCGCGGCCGGGAAATAGTTTTCGTCGATGGTGGCCCTGGTCTGGTCGCTATCGAATACGACCAGGCTTTGTAATTCTTCCCGGGTCGGCAGGCGCCAGTCGCTGTAGCCGCAAAGATTTCGAGCGTTCATCGCAACCTGGTAGCTATACGTATCACAGTCGATACTGCCGCTGCAACGGCCGCCATCCTCGACGCCGGATTGTCCACGCTGTGCAGGGTCGAACCAGGTATAAAGATTATCGGCATCACGCGGACCGCCGTCCTTGGTTTTCACTTCCCATACCAGGTCGCTGTGGTTATCTTTAACACAGCTCCAGGGGGCGTCGCCGGTGGCCACCACGCCGTTATTATCCAGCCGCTGGTAACGCTCCACTGGTCTCGAAGCCAAAGCGACTGGGGTAATCCCCGCTGGCCTGGTCTCGGTTACGGCGGTTCTCGGTTTCACGGTTGCGGGTGGGGAGCGCTGCGGCCTGGGCCGAACGATTCTGGCGGGCTCCGATATCGCGGCGATAGCATCGGGTTCGATAACTGCCGCCGGCTCGGGCTGAACGATCCTGGCAGGCTTCGATTGCGCTACGACAGCAACGGACTCGATGACCGGGTCCGGCTCAGTTTTCGATTTTGCGGGCACCGCGATCGGCAAATCCTGAATCATGGAAATCCGGGCGTTGATGCTATCAAAGTCCCTCGCTTCGTCAACCACGCCGATCGTACGGATCTCGGAATTTTCGGGTGGTGGGGTTATGGCGGGATGGGGATTAACGTCGACGATATTGATTTCGGCCGGCGTTAGCCCGTTCGCTTCGGGTTCGGTAACCAGCGCGCTGCCTGAATCGATAGAGGTAGAGACCGACATCGAATCTGACATGGACAGCATGACTACCCACGGCAACAGCAGCAACAACGCCACGCCTGTCAGGAGTCTCTTCGATGTAAAGTATTGGCCTCGCATGGTGTCGTTCAAGGTTCCGGATAATCGATTCAGTGTTAAATTTAGACGAAAATCAAAGCTTTCACAGGGTTTGAGTATAGGTTTCGGCTATTTCCCGCAGGGAGACCTGGCTAACATTTCTGAAACTTCGCTTTGCTACGATAGTATTCTAATAAATAGAATTAACTATATAGCTTAAGTTAATGAAAATATTGATTTATTTAGAATTAAATCAAATAACGAATCGATTATGAAAAGCGTTGAAGGGTCAGCTTTGTGACCTAGTTATGTTTTGCCGCGTTAGCAGTGTCAGAGTTTTGGCAGAATTAACCGTAGAGTACGTAGGCCAGTACCGCCGAGGCCGCAAGACCCAGGGCAATGATGATCCAGTCGGAAGGTGTATAGGATTTATGGGTTTTCGCCGAATCGGCGTCCTGCGTGATTGCGGTAAAGTTTTTCAGATCCGATTCATCGATACTGCCCTTGATCTCCAGCCTTTTTAGTAATTGGGCGCGGATCTCGATGTATTGCTCGCGAGATATCAGGTCGTTCGCATAGGTTCTGGCAAGCAGTCTTAGTGGGGATGACTGTGTTCGCATCAATCCAGAGACTTCGCGTTGATCTGTTTGTTCAGGTTTTGCAGGCGGGTATCTTCGGGAAACATTTTAAGGCCGGTGACTATGTAATTGGACGCATCCTTGTATTTCCGTTTGGCGATTAGTTTTTCGGCTTCCGACAGGTATAGATCCGCAAGTGCTTTGTCCTTCAGCAGGTAATGCTTGGGATCGACCCGCTTTATCAACGGAATGACCGTGGTCAGATCCTCACCGTTGGCTGTTTTCACCAGCTTCTTGGCCGCGGAGTAGCGCTTGTACAGCGAGACCAGGCTGTTCATCAGGCGATCACGTTGCTCTTTGACCTGGTCTTCGATGGTCGACAGCGCCACCGAGTCAGGGTAATGCATCTTTGCCTGGGCCAGAAGGTTCTGCGCCTGGGGATAATCATAAAGCCCGTCTTTGGGTCTGAATACCGAGCGGATACGATCGCGATAAAAGGTGATGATTTCGCGCCGTAATCCCACCGAAATAATTTTTTGCTGCTCGGGTTCGAGCTGATCCAGCGACCAGATCGTCTCGATCATCAGCGCCTTGTCGCCACCCTTGATCAACTGGATCTTGTCGTACACCTGCTGCTCGGCGCGAAACTTCAGGAAGGGCTTGTAGCCGATACCGGCACCGATCACTGCCAGGAAAAGGGTAACCAGCAGAATGCTCTTGGCGTGCGATTTTTTCGAGCGCATACCCTCGGCGAACTTTTCAACGTCGGCGATGCGATCCTCGCGCGTCACCGTGAGCGCTTTCATCAGCGTTTTCTGCTGCCGGCGGTTGAGACCCTTGATCGGCTTGGGCTTGATGCCAAGCTCCTTGATCTTGGGAGAGGCCACCTTGTTGTAGGGGTGCTTGCCGCCAGCGAGTAACTGGTAGGCAACGCAGGCGAGCCCGTAGATGTCGTCGCGCGGATCCGGATTCATGCCGGCAAACATTTCGGGAGTCGCGTAAGCCGGTGTTACCGCGCTCAGCTTGGCCGGGTCGAACATCGTGTTTTCCCGTTCCTCGTCGGTCTGGGTACTCGCACGCGCGATGCCGAAGTCGAGCAACTTGACATGGCCGTCGTTCAGCAGGAAACAATTGCCAGGCTTGAAATCGGAGTGGATTAGCATCTTTTCATGCGCGTAAGCCAGGCCGCTGCATAGTTCTTCGATGATATGCAGCGCATGATCCAGCTTGAGCGGTTTCTTGGCAATCTCCTTGATCAGCTGGTTCAGTGGCTTGCCCTGCAGGAATTCCATGGTCATGAAAACGGTATTGCCGTCGCGATCGAAATCGTAAACCGTCGCGATGTTGGGGTGCGCCAGGCGCTGAGCTTTGCTGGCCTCGCGTTGCAGGGCGATAAAGGATCCCGAATATTTCTTGAAAGCGTCGGTCAAAACCTTGATCGCAACGTAGGGATCCTTATCCTGGGCCTCGACCTTGAGAAGGTCCTTGGCCTTGAATACGACACCCATGCCGCCCTGACCGAGTTTTTCCAGCAGCACGAAGCGATCCTTGAGCGTTACACCTGGCCCCAGATTTTCGTAACGTGCTGAATTAGTCGATTTTTCCACGATTTTGGGGGCCGTCGCGGATTCGCCACTGCCAGCCTCGATCGACGGTTCAGAAATCTCGAAATCGGTGGAGCCCTGGCTGACTTTGACGATGACGGTTTTATCGGCTGAATCGTCATTTTCGTCGTTGGCTTCGAGATCTGAAAAGTCCGTCAGGTGCATGGTTCTGTCATCACCGAAGTAGGAAATATCGGTTTCCTGGCTATTTTTTAGCGTGGACTGGATATTGACCTTCGAAATGACATGCGAAATTTCGGTAAAGCCGTCGGAGTCGATTTTATCGTCGGTGTACAGCGACTGCAGGTACTTTTGCGCATCGACATGCCCGCTGGGCATCGCGTCAAAGATACTCGAGAAACCTTCCTCGAGGTCGTTAATGTTTAACGATCCGGACAGATAGTCATTAATCAGGGATTGGCAGACTTCAGACATCAGCTTCCTTTTGACAAATTTTCATCGCGATAATCGACGTATTGTCGGTGCCGCCAGCGTCCAGTGCAGAAGCCAGCAGGGCCTCGGAGAGTTCGGTCATATCGTCGGAGTGAGACTCGATTATCGGTGCCAGCTTCTCTTCGTCCAGATCTTTATATAGACCATCGGAACAGATAATGTAAATATCGTCTTCCTGCATCTCGAAATAGTCGAAATCCATGCATAAATGATCGTCGATTCCCACCGCCTTTAAAACGACGTTGGCCGCGGGATGCTCTTCCGCATCCTTGGCCTCGATCTTTCCCATTCTGACCAGTTCCTCGACATAGCTATGGTCCTCGGTCAGGCGCTCCAGCGTTGAATCCCTGAAACGATACAGCCGGCTGTCGCCGGCCCAGAAAGTAAACAACAAATTACTCCAGACGTAAACACAAACGACCGTGCTGCCAATGGTCGCATTGTGGCCGAGTTTGAAGGATTTCTTTCTGATGATCGAATTCGAATTCAGAATGTTTTCTTCGAGCAGCAGAATACTGTCATCCAGCGACGCATGCTGCTTGAACAGGCTAAGATTGTTGGTGATGGTCTGGCTCGCAAAATCACCGGCATGGTGACCGCCCATACCGTCGGCTACTATCCATACGTTCTCGTCATCGTGCACCAGAATGGAATCTTCATTCTTGGTTCTGACGTGACCGTTTTTGGGGATGGTTGATCGTTATTTGCTGTATAGCTAGACAACGCAACTCCTTTCTAGATCGCAATTATTTTGGCATTAATAATTATAATAGTAAATTAATAGCAAAATGATACGTTTTGCGTGAAGAAGCCTGCATAAGCGGATGAAAATTCTGACCAATCAATAGTCGTAATCTGTCCTATACTCCAGACCGTTGACCAAACAATGGATAAACAGATGAAAAAAATCACTGTACTGGGCTTGGGGTTATTGTTTTTAGTTTCGAATGCCAATGCTCTCGACGTGGGAGTAGGGGTCAAGGTGGGTACCGCCGGAGCCGGGCTCAATCTTAGCGCCGCGGTTACTCAAAATGTGAACGTCCGTTTAAGTTTGACGAGTGTTGATTTTGACGAAGAGGACGAGACGATAGACGTGGGCGATAGCGGCGAAGGAGAACTCGACGCCGAAGTGGACCTGGATTTTGGCGCAAACGCCGTGCTTATCGACTGGTACATATTCAAGGGCGGATTTCACCTGACCGCGGGCATGATGCGCCATACCGGCGAAGCGGATTTTGACGGAACACTCACCAGTGGTGCTAGCTTCAATGGCGTAGACATCACTCCGGCGGATATTAGTAACATCAGTGGAGAGGTTGAGTTCGCAGACTCCTACCAGCCTTATATCGGTATCGGTTGGGGCCGTAAAGCGGGCAAGAACGGTGGATTTTCGTTAACCGCCGATCTCGGAATCGCCTTGCTCGACCCCTCGGTGAAACTGGACGCCACGACAACCGGCCTCGGCGTAACTCAGGCGGAAATCGATGCGAGTCTGAGAGAGATGGAAAAGGATGCCGAGGACGAGCTGGACGATTTCGAAGCCTGGCCGGTTCTTTCAGTCGGTTTGAATTATGCGTTTTGATCGGGATTAACTCTGGTATCATACTAGCAGTCGGTTAACGGCTGCTTTTTTTTGGGTATTGATTAATGACGCGAATGGTAAATTGCGTGGTTTTGGGGCAAGAAGCCCCCGGCCTCGACAGGGTGCCTTATCCCGGTGAACTCGGGCAAAGGATCTATGACAATGTTTCCGCCGAGGGCTGGAGCCAGTGGATCGAGCGCCAGACCATGATCATCAATGAAAACGGCCTGTCGACGATTGACCCGGCCAGCCTGGCGGTCCTCGAGCAGCACATGCTGGGTTTCATCTTCAAGGAAGGCGACCTGGGACAGCAACCTGCGGGATTCCGCCCACCCGGCGCGAAGAAGTAAAGCGATCCCTAATCCGCCTGTCTCCCCGATATATTGCGTGCGCCGATAAGCACAGGCTCACGCGGTGCTCTAATTTGCCAAAGGCAGGCCCGGGCGCGCGCCACGCCATGGCGTCTTCTCGACGCCCTCGAAACAAGAATCTAAGAGATAAGCGGACTAAAGGGCTTCCAGCGACCATCTCGGCTGGGTGACAAAGCGAAGTTTTGCGTAAGCGCTTTTTAGCGCGGCATAGGTGCGTTCGAAATCCGGTGCCTGGGCAAAGATAAAACCGAGATAACTCGCGCCTTCCGGCAGCGGGACCAGTTCGTAACCGGGATTGATGTGGATTTCGACATCCCTGACGTACTCGGTCTGCATGGCCTCGATCAGTCCCTCGACGCGTTTCAGGATACCGGCATCGGTAATTGGAATCATCAATACGCCTGCAGAGTCGGCCCGACCCCCGGTCGCGGGCATCATGCCGCACATACCCTGTATAACCAGCTCCTCCAGTTTTTGCTGTAGCGAAAACTCGATCAATTGACCGCATTGCCCTCCAATGGTGCGTGAGGCGAGCTCGAGCAGCACGGGTCCCGATGCCGACAGGCGTGCTTCGACGTGCACCGGCCCCTGCTCGAGGCCATAGGCGAGACAGCATCTGGCAACCTCGGTAACCAGTTGCTGTTGCTGCTCTTGATTCAGTCGCGTCGGCGTCAGGTAATAGGTCTCCTCGAAGAACGGGCCGGTCAGTGGCTCGGGCTTGTCGAAGATCGTCAGCAACCGGAATTCACCCTTGACCATAAATCCCTCGATCGCGTATTCCTGCCCGTCGATATAGGTTTCAGCCAGCACATGCCCACGGTTGAAGCCGGTGACGCCGGTCGTTTCGAGGATGGCGTCGATGCGTCGGCAGGCGACAATGAATTCGTCCTCGTTATTGGCACGAATGACGCCGCGGCTCGCGGCAAGCCCCAGCGGTTTGATGACTACAGGGTAGGGCAGCGTCAGTTGCGACGCGTCGAGACCGGCGAGCGCCAGTCGCTGAAACATCGGGGTATTACAGCCGGCCCGTGCCAACGCCTCGCGCCCGAGATCCTTGCGCTGGGTCAGTAGTGCGGCGTCGGGTTTGTTATGCGGCAGGTTCAGCCGATTCGCCAGGCGACTGCAAAGCTCCACGCAACTGTCATCGGTGGCGAGTACACAGGCAACGTTTTGACCTTCGAGCGTGGCAAGGATGGTGTCCAAAGCCTGCGCGGGCTGGTCGAAGTCGACCGTAATACCGTTGGCTACCTCGGGCACCATCGAGTGTTCGCTGTCGGATACCACCAGGATCGGCATATCGAGCGCCCGCGCTGCCGCGGAATAGGCGGCGATGCGATAACTGCCCGAAGGCGCCACCAAAACGACAAAGCTTGGCGCCAGGCCAGGCTTTGCATGCGATTGTCGGTGGTTCTTAATCAGTAATAGCGCGGGTGATCGAACGTGATCAGGCCTAGCCGCCACCGGCAGCGCCGCAGCCACCGCAGACCCCGGAGCCCCCGGTTTCGGCAAATACGTTGTTAAACACGAAACGCTCGCGGCCGACTTCCTGGATGTAATCGATCTGTGCGCCCTTAAGGTAATTCAGCGCGACCACGTCGACCAGGATCTTGAAGCCGTCGAATTGCAGGATGGTATCGAAGTCACTTTTCTCGTCGGTGAAGGTCATGCCGTATGACATACCGCCGCAACCGCCGCCGCTGATGTAGATGCGAATTGCGGATACGTCGTCGTCCGTCTGGGAAATGATTTCGTTCAACTTGTCCTGCGCCGACTGGGTTACTTCCAGTTCATTCTGGGTCAGGTTGCGCTCGAACAGTAACGATTCGTCGCCGGTTACCGGCGGTTTAGCCTGCTGCGGGGGGGTGTAAATACCTACGTTGTCCATGAATCACTACCTGTGTTGCAAGATTGATGGGATTATACACTCGAATCGACGAATTCGACACAATTGCGCGATTTCATCGCCGACCCTGTGAAATTACCTATAAAATGGGGAGAAATCTGTGTATTACAAGCCGTGTATGGCGGGATAACTGGCTAATTTGTCGAGTTTTTAGTGATACTTACAGGAGATTTTCGTATCATCCCCTTCTTTTTCTCCGAGGTTAACTCAATGTTCTCGAAATCAATGAATATCGCCGACTTCGACCCGGATCTCTGGTCCGCGATGCAGCACGAGGAAACGCGCCAGGAAGACCATATCGAGCTGATCGCCTCCGAAAACTATACCAGCCCGCGCGTGATGCAGGCGCAGGGTTCGGTGCTCACCAATAAATACGCGGAAGGCTACCCGGCCAAGCGCTATTACGGTGGTTGCGAGTATGTCGACGTGGCCGAAGCGCTGGCGCTGGAGCGAGTGAAAAAGCTGTTTAACGCCGACTATGCCAACGTGCAGCCGCACTCGGGCTCGCAGGCGAACGCGGCGGTATTTTTCGCGTTGTTAAACGCTGGCGACACCATTCTCGGCATGAGCCTGGCGGACGGCGGCCACCTGACGCATGGTGCCAAGGTCAATTTTTCCGGCAAGCTGTTCAACGCCATCCAGTATGGATTGAACAATGAAACGGGCGAGGTCGATTACGACCAGGTCGAGGCGCTCGCCAGCGAGCATAAGCCGAAAATGATCATTGCTGGTTTCTCGGCTTATTCGCGAGTGATGGACTGGCAGCGTTTCCGCGATATCGCGGATTCGGTCGGCGCCTACCTGTTCGTCGATATGGCGCACGTCGCCGGCCTGGTTGCCGCGGGAGTTTACCCGAGCCCGGTCGGTATTGCCGATGTTTGCACCAGCACCACGCACAAAACCCTGCGTGGACCGCGCGGTGGCATCATCGTCGCGAAAGCCAACGAGGAGATCGAAAAGAAACTCAACTCGATGGTCTTTCCGGGAACCCAGGGCGGGCCGTTGATGCACGTCATCGCCGCCAAGGCGGTAGCCTTCAAGGAAGCCATGAACGATGACTTCGTGGAGTACCAGAAGCAGGTACTGGTCAACGCCAACGCGATGGCGGAAGAATTCATCAAGCGCGGTTTCGACGTGGTTTCCGGTGGTACCGATAATCATCTGTTCCTGCTGTCCCTGATCAGCAAGGGTATCACCGGTAAAGATGCCGATGCTGCCATGAGCAAGGCGCATATCACGGTCAACAAGAACTCGGTACCGAACGATCCGCAGTCACCCTTCGTGACCTCGGGCCTGCGCATCGGCTCTCCGGCGATTACCACGCGTGGTTTCAACGAGCAGGATTCGCGCGATCTTGCCAACTGGATGAGCGATATCCTCGATAACATGGGTGACGAAGATCTGATCGCCACCGTGCGTTCTAAGGTTAGCGAGATCTGTGCACGGTTGCCGGTATACCGCAATTAAAACCAGCGCATCATGAAATGTCCTTTCTGCGGCACACCTGACACCCGAGTGGTCGATTCGCGCCTGGCGTCGGATTCGACCCAGGTTCGCCGCAGAAGGGAGTGCGTTTCCTGCGAAACCCGTTTCACGACCTACGAAGCGCCGTTGCTGAACATGCCGATGGTGATCAAGAACGACGGCAGCCGCGATACCTTCGACGAGATGCGGTTGCGTAGCGGCATGATGCGGGCGCTGGAAAAACGCCCGGTGTCGGCTGAGCAGATCGAGGACGCGATTCATCACATCAAGCGTCAGCTGGTGGGGCTCGATACACGCGAGATTTCGTCGCGCGAGATCGGCGCCATGGTGATGCACGAGCTGCAGCGTCTCGACCAGGTCGCCTATATCCGTTTCGCCTCGGTGTATCTGAGCTTCGAGGATATCCAGGCCTTCGAGGAAGCCATCCAGACGCTCGCATCCGAACCGACTCCGGAGGAACACCGCAGACAGGTCCCGCTGATCGATGAGGACAGCTAGTGTCATCGGCAAATCATCATCGATGGATGGCCGAGGCGCTGCGCCAGGCGCGCAAGGGGTTCTACAGCGCGCATCCTAATCCGCGCGTGGGCTGCGTGATTGTCAGGGATGACTCGATGCTGGGTGCCGGCTGGCACGAATTCACCGGCGGTCCGCACGCCGAAGTCAACGCGATAGCAGCCGCAGGGGATAGTGCGGGCGCCGATTTTTACGTCACCCTCGAACCCTGTTCCCACCACGGCCGCACGCCGCCCTGCGTCGATGCCGTGATTGCCGCCGAGCCGGCGCGGGTGATTGTGGCGATGCAGGATCCGAATCCCGAAATCAGTGGCCGGGGACTCGAGCGGCTGCGCGACAGCGGCATCGAGGTTGTCGTCGGCGTGCTGGAATCCGAAGCGCGCGATCTCAATCCTGGTTTCGTCAAGCGGATGGAGCGGCGGCTGCCCTTCGTCAGTATCAAGATGGCGCTGTCGCTCGATGGGCGCAGCGCGTTAGCCAATGGCGTCAGCCAGTGGATTACGGGCGAGCCTGCGCGGCGCGACGTGCAGTTTCTGCGCGCCAGCTGCTCCGCGATTCTGAGTAGCGCGCGGACGGTGCTGGCCGACGATCCATCGCTGAATCTGCGCCTGTCGAAACAGGACCTGGGGCAGGCTCGCGAACTAAGGCATCCGGTCCGGGTTTTGGTGGACTCGAAGCTGCGCCTGAGTGGTAAAGAAAAAATCTTTTCCACCGAGGGTGAAATCTGGGTTTATACCTGCAGCGCAGACGCGGCCTCGAAGGCCAGCCTGATCGAACGCGGTGCGCAGGTAATCGAGATCGCCGACGATGGCGCGGGACGCGTGTCGTTGCCCGCGATGCTGCAGGACATGGCCGGGCGCGGCATCAACGAAGTACATACCGAATGCGGCGCTGGTCTTGCGGGCGCGCTGATCGAGCAGCAACTCGCGGATCAAATGATGCTGTACCAGGCACCGCATTTACTGGGCGACCAGGCGCGCGGTGGTTTTGAACTGGGTGAACTGACCGCCATGGAGCAGCGCACAACCTGTCGCATTTGCGACATTCGCCAGGTAGGCAAAGACCTACGCTTGACTTTAAATCTCAACCAGGATTAATCGTGTCGACCATTGTTGCCGTAGT
>JAACFA010000339.1 GCA_009937625.1 Gammaproteobacteria bacterium
GACAGCAGAAACTCGACGTCTTCCTTGACCTGGGCGGGCACCGCGGCAATTGAATCCACGCGCATGAACCTGACCGAGTAGCGGTGCTTGCCGGCGCTGATCTCCGGGTATATCAGTTCGTTTACGCCGATACCGATGCGAATCAACTGGGTCGATTGCTTGGTATCCAGTGGCTTCTGGTAAAATCCTTTTTCCGCGACCACCGGTTTGGCAGCGGCGCTGTCGCGAATGGTTTTCAAAATCAATTCGATTACTTCCTCCAGCTGGCAATAGGGCTCGACCCATTCATGCAGGTTCGCAACCCTTTCCTCGTGCTCGCGGTTAAGCCAGAAACGCAGCTGTGGAAGATCGAAATCACAGGAGCCACCGGGTATCGAGGTGCGCTGTTTGATCCCCAGCAGAAAATCGTCACGTTTCAAATGCTCGCCCAGTTTGCCATCGAGACGATGCAGTCGTTCCAGCGCGTGCTTCTGCTTGCTCAGTATGATGTCGAGCTTGGAATGATCGATTTCCTGATGCCTGCTTAACGCCTTGAGCGCTCCGTGCTGACGCTCCAGCTCCTTCATAAGCTCCTGCTTGAGATCTCCGCGCTCCAGCAACGCGGTTAGCTCGAGAATGGTCAGCAGGGCGCTATAAGCGCTCCAGTCACCTTTCAATGCTTCGAAGTAATGAAACCGTTTCATCAGGGTTTCGACGCGCAAACACATGCGGATGCGTTCGTTTAACGGCTGTTCGAATGTTTGGTATCTGCCCGACATCGCTCGTGAAGTAATGCAAAACCCTTAAAGTATAGCCGAAAACATTAGGTCCATGTCGAAGCCGGCAGTACGAGACTGACCGATTTTCATTCGGTCGACTTTCGCAGGTAAAGCTGGTGCAAGGATTCGACCTGGGATTCGAGGTCGGCGTCCGCAGATCGATTATCGATGATATCGTGAGCCCTGGCTACCCGCTCGTCGTTGGTCAACTGCTGTGATAGCATTTTGCGCGCCAGCGTCTCATCGATATGGTCTCGCTTGATCAGACGCTCTATTTGTTGCTCGGCCGGGCAGTCAACCACCAGAATCCGGTCGACCAGCGATTGAAAATTGGTTTCGAACAGCAGCGGTATCACGACCAGGACGTAATGCGCCGCGGAATGATTGGCGATCGCATCGTGACTGCGCTGAAAGATCAAAGGGTGCAGCATGGTCTCGAGCCATGATTTCTCGTCACGATTATTGAAAACGATTTCACGCAAACGGCTGCGATCGATTTTCCCGTCGGATTTGACGATACGATCGCCAAAATGTGCGCAGACCTGGTCGAAGGCAAGTTCGCCCGGCTCGAGCAATTTGCGACTGATAACATCGGTATCGACTACGGGAACCCCATGCTTCGCAAACAGGTCGCTGATCGTGGTTTTACCCGATGCGATGCCCCCCGTTAATCCGACTGCAAACATGGCAATAACGACTGGCTATAAACTGAACAGTGAAAAGTAAAACTGCATCAGTTCATTACCCCATAGCAGGGTCATCCAGCCCGCCGCGGCGAGATAGGGACCAAAAGGAATCTGGGTGCCGCGCTCGGTCAGTTTCAGCAGGATCATGCTGATTCCGATGAAGGCGCCAACCACCAGCCAAGCCATGCGCCGAGCATCGCGAGCAGCTTGAAATCGCCATGCCCCATGCCTTCCTTACCGGTTACCAGCTTGAACAGGATAAACACGCTCCATAAACTCATATAGCCCGCCATCGCGCCCATCACGCTGGATTCGAGATCGACGAACACGTCGAACAGGGACAGCAGGATACCGAGCCACAGCAGGGGCAGAGTGATGGTGTCGGGTAATAGTTTATGCCCGATATCGATACCGCTGGCGGCGATCAGGCACCAGCTCAAAAACAGGGCCGCGAGCGCCTGCGGGCTGACGCCGAAATGCCAGCCGACGACCACCGAAATCGCCGCGGTGAACAGTTCCACCATCGGGTATTGCAGCGAGATGCGGATTTTGCAGCTGGAGCATTTGCCGCCCAGGACCAGGTAGCTAATGATCGGGATGTTTTCCAGCACCGTGATTTGATGGCCGCAATGCCCGCAGCGCGAGCGCGGGGTGCTCAGGTTAAACTTGTCGGTCTCGGCTTCGGCCGGTTGCTCGAGAAACTCGAGGCAGTCATGGCGCCACTCGCGCTGCATCATGACCGGCAGGCGGTAGATTACGACGTTCAGAAAACTACCGACCGTGGCACCGAAAACGAACAGGATGGCAAGATAGATTACCGGCTGCTGTTCGAACAGAGAGATAAAGGGATCGAACAAGCAGCTTTCCTTAGACCACGGCGCCCAGCTTGAAGATCGGCAGATACATCGCTATGATCAGGCCGCCGATGAGTACGCCGAGCACGGCCATGATAATCGGCTCCAGCAGGGAGGTTAAAGCGTCGACCGCGTTGTCGACTTCGGCCTCGTAAAAATCCGCGACTTTGGCAAGCATGGCATCGAGAGAACCGGCTTCCTCACCGATCGAAACCATCTGGATCGCCATATTGGGGAACAAGCCGGTATTGCGCATCGAGGTCTGCAGTTGCGTACCCTGGGAAACCTCGTCCCTGATCTTCAGGCTCGCGTTGTGATAGATGATGTTGCCGGTAGCGCCGGCCACCGATTCCATCGCCTCGACCAGCGGCACGCCCGCCGCCGACATGGTTTCCAGCGTGCGCGAGAAGCGGGCGATCGCGGACTTGGTCGCGATTTCCCCGACCACCGGGGCTTTCAACGCCATCCGATCCCAGGATTCCTGTAACTTCGGGGAAGTCTTCTTGATCCTGAAGAATACGTAGACCGCGCCGGCGATACCACCGGCAATCATCCACCACCAGTCCTGCATG
>JAACFA010000168.1 GCA_009937625.1 Gammaproteobacteria bacterium
CGCGGATTACTGCGGGATGGTCGAGGTGAAGTCTTTTTCGTTTCCGGCCGGTGGTTCAGACGTCGACAGCTGTTCCTTGACGCGGGCAATGAAGGCATCGGTCGAGTTGCGCGACTTGTCATCGTTCATCGCGCCGGCGTTGGGTGGGATGACGACCGTTTCGATAAAATCGTCATCCTCGGATTCCGGCTTGTCTTCGGTACTCGCATCACCGAAGCCGAGGTCTATATCGACCGGTGGTTTCGGCGGGATTACCTTGGCGGCTGCGGGTGCGCTGGCTGCGGGTTTCGGCGGCTCCGACGGAGGAATCGGCGCCGAACCCAGAGGCGCGGCAGGCGCCGGGATTTCAGGTACCGGCATCGTTGCGGTCGAATCCTGAGTCCCCGGAATCGGCGCTGAACCGAGCGGCGCTACCGGCGCGGGTGAGCGCGCCGGTTCTGGCGGAGTCGGTTCTTCGGCCGACAGAGTCGGTGCCGACGCGAACGGCGACGGCTTATCGAACACCGCTGCTTCGGCCGGCGGGTCGGTCTTAACGGGTTTATCGGCCGGCGGAATCGGCGCCGACGCAAATGGCGACGGCTTGTCGAAGACGGCTGGTTCGGCCGGTGTTTCCGGGGCTTTTTCAGCCGCGGCGGGTGCGGGTGCCGGGCTAGCTGCCGCCGGCGCCGGCTTGGGCTTCGAGGCAGCCGCTGTCTCTACCATGGCTTTAGCCGCCGCTTGCTCGATCGTGGCGCGATCGCGTGCCGGCTCGAAGCGCGCGGTATCGCGCGCGGCGCGTGTTCCGGGACTGGTATCGTCGTCGGCGGCCGCTATGGCATTAACTTCATCGTTGAGTATGCGTTCAGGCTCGGTTTCAGACCGTAACCATCGGAAGTAACGTTGAGACGTCGATTGAGCAGGTAAAGCAGCTGCAGTGCGATCAAGCGCACCGGCGCATCGTCGTTGCCGATGCCCAGCATTTGGCGGTTGCTGAGCGCCAGCGGTGCGGCATTGCGCCAGGCGAAACAACCCTGTGTCGCTATGACGGCGGGTAGCGCTTTCATCGGGGTTTTGATGCCGGCGTTCTGACGGTTACTGATCCAGAGCTCGATGTTTTCCTGGAGCTGGCGGTAGCTGTACTTGATGCCGCTGAAGCCGAATACGAAAGCCGGGGGTCTACCAATCAGCTCGAAGCGCCCGGTGCGCAGGGGATCATCGTGAACGAAGGTCCTGTTGGGCCCGGGTTTGAGTCCGTTTTTCTTCGCCAGTTTTACCATGACCGCCTGATCGACCTTGGTTTGCAGGTGCGATAACGAGGCGCAGGTATTGAGAGAGTCGAAGAAGGTTTTGCGGATGAACTTGGCCCTGATCGCAAACGCGGCCAGTACCGATTCGTACAGGTAAGCATTGTGTGTGCCACGCATGCCGATGCGCGGGAAATCCCGGTTATAGACAATGATGTCCAGGTATTCCGAGCAGTTGCCGAAAGCGTCGATAACGCGTCCCGCTCCGATACCATAATTTTCCGGTAAAAATGGTTCGAGTACCGCGCGAATAAATGCCTCGCTTGCGGCCTTGTCGTCCAGTTCGTCTTTGTCGATAGCGGCGATGAAATCGGCTTCGTGCGCCAAGTTCTTCGCAACCAGATTTGCCCAGTCTTCGTAATTGTTCATGATAACCTATCGCCTAGAAGCGCTTCTCTCACGTCATTATTTAGCAGATTGGAGGGAAAATTCTACATTATTCAGTGCTTTAGTTTGAATTTGTAGAATAAACCACAGGTATAGTCCCGATATTCGTAAAACTCAAGAAATTCTGTTTAAGCCCTCGCGCCCGACAAAGCACGATAAACGCAAGATTCGATTCTGCGTTTTTCTAAATTTTCCAACTACTTACGTGCTTGCGGCAGGCCAGCGGCTCCGGGTGTCAGGACAGGCGTTGCTAACCGCCGAAATTCCATAACTGAGATTTGCCCGTTGTTGGGTTATTATGAATTTTTTAACATTTTCAATGCGATATGCGGTTAATTGACCCATCGGCCACCGATTTTGAAGCCATTCGCGATCAATTTCAGTGGTCGATTCCAGCCCGGCTGAACGTTGCCCACCAGGTATGCGAGCGCCACCAGGGGCAGGCAGAGCGGGTTGCCGTGTACTACGAGAATGCTGCCGGCGAGCGCTCGAGTTACCGTTTTGGCGAACTGAAACAACTGTCGGATCGACTCGCCAATGCGCTACGCGGTGCGGGTATCGAGCGGGGTGATCGTGTCGCCATTGTGCTGCCGCAAACCATCGAAACCGTGATCGCGCATCTCGCGATTCACAAGCTGGGGGCGGTCTCCCTGCCGCTGGCTATTCTTTTCGGCCCCGAGGCGCTCGAATTTCGGTTGCGCGACAGCGGCGCGCGGGCGGCAATCGTGCATGCCAGTCGCTACGACGACGTCCGTGCGCTGCAGCCGGAGTTGCCCGAATTATCGCGTGTCATCGGCTGCCGTTGCGGCGCTACGCAGGACGAATTCTGGAACCTGCTGCAGCAGGGCTCGGACGATTTCACCATGGTCCAGACCCGGGCAGACGATCCGGCCTGCCTGATTTACACCTCCGGCACTACCGGCCCTCCGAAGGGCGCGTTGATTGCGCATCGCGCGGTGCTGGGTAATTTTACCGGTTTCGAAATGTCGCAGAATTTCTTCCCGCAGCCGGGCGACGTGTTCTGGACTCCGGCCGACTGGGCCTGGACCGGCGGGTTGTGGGACGCGCTGCTGCCGGCATTGAACTACGCCATGCCTGTCGTCGCTTTCGAGGGTGGCGGCTTTGATCCCGAGCGGGTGTGCCGTTTGATGGCGGATTACGCGGTCACTAATGCTTTCATTCCGCCTACCGCGTTGAAGATGTTGCGCGCTCTGCCCGATTTGAAATCGGCTTACGACCTGAAGCTGCGCGCGATCATGAGCGCGGGCGAACAGGTCGGCGAGGAGTTGATCCACTGGGGGCGCGACGCGCTCGGTCTGACCATAAACGAAATGTGGGGCCAGACCGAGTTTAACTATATCGTCGGCAACTGTTCCGCCATTATGCCGCCGAAGCCGGGTTCCATGGGTAAGCCTTATCCCGGCCACCGCGTCGATGTGATCGATGATGCGGGCAATCCGCTGCCGGATGGGGAGGAGGGCGAACTCGCGGCCTGGTGCGACGATCCGGTGATGTTCCTCGGGTACTGGAACAACCCGCAGGCCACCGCCGCTAAAATTACCGCTAACTGGTTTCGCACCGGCGACGTCGGCTACCGCGATGCCGACGGTTTCCTGTGGTTCGTCGGGCGCAAGGATGACGTTATTACCAGCGCCGGTTATCGCATCGGTCCCGGTGAGATCGAGGATTCGTTGTTAAAGCATCCCGCCGTGCTGCAGGCGGCGGTGATCGGCAAGCCCGACCCATTGCGCGGCGAAATCGTCAAGGCTTTCGTCGTGCTGACCGATGGCTACGCGGCGTCTCCCGAACTCGCCAGCGAGATCCAGCAGTCGGTGCGCCGTCGTCTGTCGGCCCACGAATACCCGCGCGAAGTCGAATTCATCGACAACCTGCCGATGACCACCACCGGCAAGGTGCGTCGCATCGATCTGCGCGCGCGCGAACAGAAAAACTGACCTCTTGCGACGACTGGCGTCGTAATCGTACTGGTTTCGATTATTCTTTACTTGTTCGGTTCGCTTTTGACCGAAAAATTCCGATTCAGTACGCGGACTTCGCGTTGCGGGAACGGTATTTCGAAACCGTTTTCCTGCAGCGCTTCCAGGATCATGAGCAGGAGATCACCGCCGACCCGATTCTTACCGTCATCGATGCCCTCCATCCAGAATTCGACGAACATGTTGATGCCGGAATCGCCGAAGCTGTCGATCTCGCAATCGGGACGCTCCTCCAGGGGAACGTCTTCGCCGCTGAAGACCTGGGGATGAGAAGCAACCACCTGCTTGACGATCTCCACCAGTTTGCGGATATCGCTGTGGTAGGCAACCGAGAAGTCCACCCGGTAGCGCTGGCTCTTGTCTTTGTGCGTCCAGTTGGTAAAGGTTTCGACAATAAACTTTTCGTTGGGTACAACGATATCCTTGCCATCGTAGGTTTCCAGCGTCGTGGAGCGCATACTCAACTGTCGAACGGTACCGGTTCGACCGTCTTCCAGTTCGATGTAATCACCGAGGGATACCGAGCGGTCCAGCAGGATTATGATTCCGGAGATGAAATTCGAAGCGATCGCCTGCAGGCCGAAACCGATGCCGACGCCGACGGCGCCACCGAACACCGCCAGCGCGGTCAGGTTGATCCCCATGATTTGCAGCAAAAGCAGGAACACGACGAAGAATATCGTGATCTCGAGCAGCTTCGCGGCAACCTCGCGTGTGCGCAGCTCCAGTCCTTTCTGGCGGCTGATGATATCGCGGCCGGCTTTATTGGAAACCCGGCCGACCCAGAACAGCAGGGTGCCGAAGATGGCGACGCGCGCGATGCCGTAGGCGGAGATCTCGATATTACCGATGGAGATCGATATCGACTCGAGTATTTCGATCAGGTTGGCCAGGATGCCGAGCAGATAGAGGAACAGCAGCGGCATGCCGAGCCATCTGAATATGCCGGCGACCAGCGAGTTGCTGATGAAGTCCCGGATGATCGAATGAAACAAAATCAGGATTGAAATGGTCAGCGCGGTTTGTACCAGCCAGTCCTGGTCTAACGCGTTTTCGCTGATTTCGACGGAAATTCGCAGCATCAGGATCGCGATCAGCGGGAATATCAGACTTCCCAGCTTGCTGATGAAGATACGCAGCGGATGGACCGTGTCCTGTTCGTAGCTGGCGTCTAAGAAAGGAGTGTGTTTTCGAATGCGATTCGCCAGCACGAACGCGACCGCGTAGATCGCCAGGATGATGCCGATCTGCGCGTAGGTTTCTTCCTGCCTCAGCGCTACGCTCGCTGTTACGAGGACCTGGTCGAAGACCTGGTTGAGCTTTTCCAGTGCCATTCGGGTAATCCTCCCCCGGCGACCGGATAGCCGCCTGTAGCCTGCATCGAGTACCGGTCGATTGATGAAAATAGCCTGGCGAGTATACCATCCGGGCGAGAGCGGTCGCCGCTATTATTTTGTTATAACCGGTCCGGCCATTCGAAGTCGTCGTCATCCGCATCTTCGCACTCCCAGCTGTACTGTTTGCGCGGCGGCTCGGGATCGCGCTTGCGCAGCAGGAAGGCCAGCAGGATACCGATCACGGCGCCGCTCAGATGCGACTCGAAGGAGATCTCGCGCGATTCTGGTAAAACGCCCCAGATCATACCGCCGTAAAGAAAAAACACCATAAGCGACAGCGCTATCGCGCGCCGGTCCCAACGCAGGATGCCGACGGTCAGCAGGAAGAACAGCATGCCGAAAACGAGCCCGCTAGCGCCGATATGATAGGCCTCGCGGGCAAACAGCCAGACCGCGAATCCGCCGAGCAGGTAAACGGCCGGCAGCAGTATGCGGGAGGCGCGCGGGTATCCGTAAAGCAACAATGTGCCGATGACGATCAGCGGCGCGGTGTTGGCAAACAGGTGCGCGAAGGAGCCATGGACGAGGGGTGCGCTCAACACCCCGGCGAGCCCGTCGAGCAGCCGCGGGTATATGCCGAGCCAGGAAAGATCCAGGCCGCCGAAGTATTCCACCAGCTTCACTGTCCACAGCAACAGCGTGAACGACAGCATAATGA
Organism: Gammaproteobacteria bacterium; assembly: GCA_009937625.1. Taxonomy (GTDB): domain Bacteria; phylum Pseudomonadota; class Gammaproteobacteria. The sequence continues at coordinate 5,723 of JAACFA010000168.1, forward strand.
TGAAAGCCTGTCGCAGTCGACGCGCATCATTACCGCTATCAGTCTTTTGCTCCATGTTTACTTTGCGCAAGGTCTTATCCAAGGGACGATGCGACCGGCAGCACCTCCCGGAATCAGCCAGGCGGATCAAGCAGGTTGTGATGCCCCAGGTTTTGCAGCAGGCGTTCACCGCACAGCGCCATCGTGGTATCGAGTTCGCGGTAAATAATGTCGAGCGCCTGCTCGACGCCCGCTTCGCCCCGGGCGCCGAGTCCATAGATGAAGGCGCGACCGATGTAGGTGCTCCTGGCGCCAAGGCAGATCGCCTTGAGCACGTCCTGGCCGGAGCGGATGCCGCCGTCGAAATGGACTTCGATATCGTTGCCGACCTCCGACACGATCTCCGGCAGCGCGCTGATCGAAGAGCGCGCGCCGTCGAGCTGACGGCCGCCGTGATTCGAAACGATGATAGCGTCGCAGCCGGCCTCGACCGCCATGCGCGCATCCTCGGGGTCGAGAATGCCCTTGATGATCAGCTTGCCGCCCCAGCGCTCCTTGATCCAGTCGATGTCCTGCCAGGACAGCTTCGGATCGAACTGTTCCGTGGTCCAGGAGGAAAGCGAGGACAGGTCGCCGACCCCCTTGGCGTGGCCGACGATATTGCGAAAACTGTGCCGTCGGGTCTTCAGCATGTCGATGCACCAGCGCGGACGGCTCATGATCTGCAGGGCGGCATTGAGGGTTGGCTGCGGCGGCGCGCTCAGGCCGTTACGGATATCCTTGTGGCGCTGTCCGAGGATTTGCAGGTCCAGGGTCAGCATCAGCGCGCTGCAGCCGGCATCCCTGGCGCGGTCGATCAGGCGGCTGACGAAGTCGCGGTCCCGCATCACGTAGAGCTGGAACCAGAAAGGCTCGCTGGTGTTTTCGGCGACGTCTTCGATCGAGCAGATGCTCATCGTCGAAAGCGTGAACGGGACGCCAAATTTTTGCGCGGCGCGTGCTGCCTTGATTTCGCCGTCGGGGTGCTGCATGCCGGTCAGGCCCACCGGGGCCAGCGCTACCGGCATCGATACCGGCTGGCCGATCATCTCGGTTTTGACCGAACGATCGCCGATGTCGACCGCGACCCGCTGCCGTAGCTTGATCGCCTGGAAGTCGGATTCGTTGGCGCGATAGGTCGACTCGGTCCAGGATCCCGAGTCGGCATACTCGTAAAACATTCGCGGTACGCGGCGCCGCGCCAGTTTTTGCAGATCCCGGATATCGCAGATTGCTGTCATGCATATTCCCTTCAAGTTGGCGCCCAGTTTACTTAATTACGCCGGTTAATCCATCGCTCGGGGGTATACGTAATATTAAGTATTGTGTTCCCGGGAATTCAGTTAGCATTTGTTCGC
>JAACFA010000020.1 GCA_009937625.1 Gammaproteobacteria bacterium
ATAACCGGTAGATTGCTGTCGGACTGGAGCCGTGTCTATGCGTCCAGGTTCCTTCGGGAACATTCCGGCATCGCTCTCATAGAATCGTGATGGATGCTCGTTCGGGGCTGAAGCACTAAAAAAGTACCGAAATCGCTGTCTGTTTTCCCTGTCCGGCGGGTAGCAGCCAGTTAAATTAAATGTCGGAACAAGCATGTAGAGCCGATGGCAGAGGGCTTGCGGACGCGGGTTCAATTCCCGCCGTCTCCACCAATTCACCATCTTGCCTTTTTAAGGCAGTCCAAAAGCCCGCATCAAGCGGGCTTTTTATTGATTACCTACTAATTCAGCGTGAAGTTATCGCATCGAATCTAACTCTTTGAGCAGCATCTAGAATCCTGGGCGGTTGCGGCCAAATATTGTGTTATGCAGCCGCTACTTGACGATCCCGCGGGCACTGCTCAGGACGAAATCCACAAATAGTTTTACTTCACTGAATTTCCGGGCCAGGGGCTCGAGTTGCCGCAAAGCATCGTCACGCGGAACTCGCTTTCGCACCAGTAATTTATAGGCCCTGGTAATGGCCTTGATCGCATCCGGCGAAAATCCCTTGCGTCGCAGGCCAATTTTATTGATCCCGTAGGATCGCGCGTAATTTCCGGAAACAATCACGAACGGCGGCACGTCGCGATTGATTGCAGCCCCCATGCTGGTAAACGCGTATGACCCTATGCGGATAAACTGGTGCACCAGGGAAAACCCACCGAGGTTACACTGATCGCCAATCTCGACGTGACCCGCAAGCGACACCGAATTCGTGATTACGTTTTCGTTTCCGACCCGACAGTCGTGCCCGATATGCGCATAGGACATGATAAAATTATCGTTCCCTACCTGCGTGACTCCGCCGCCTTTAACCGAACCTCGATTGATCGAGCAATATTCACGTATCGTATTGCGATCACCTATTATCAGCCTGGTCGGCTCACCTCCGTAGCTAAGGTCCTGCGGAGCCCCTCCCAGCGTAACGTGCTGAAGAATCTGATTGTCGCGGCCAATGGTCGTCGGTCCGTAAACGGTGGCATGGTCGCCGATGTGACAACCGCTTGCGATTTCTACCTGCGAACCAATCACGGCGTAGGCGCCAATCGAGACGTCTTCAGCGAGAGTTGCGGTCGGATCAATTATGGCCGTGGAGTGAATCATTGACTTGGGATCTCAACAAGTTACAACGGTCCGGGCACCCGTTTGACGCCGCATTTTAACAGAGTCGGGAGTATCTTAATTCTGTTTTTGCGCAGCTGTTCGACATTCGCGCCTGACTTGCCTGGATCATGTAAGCTGCCGCGGTGAGCAACGCGCGCGTTCGCGGCAACGGTTAATCCTGAAGCGTCATAGTCCTGAGGCGCTATTTCCGTTTCTCGAGAACGACGATCACAAATTCGGCCGAGGTTGCGAGATCGTGCAATACCCCGGGATCATTGACGAAGTCGACGGTGCCTGCGGTCAAATTTTCAAATTACGTTTCACCCAGGCATTATGGGCGAGATTAATCGGGGGAATTAGCAGCAATGCGTGAGTCGAATACTTCGAGATTCTATCGAGCGGCAATTGTGACCGGCGCGACTTTGGCGATGCTCGCGGTAGTAATGGGCGCATTTGCGGCTCATGGTCTCAAGCAGATGTTGGACCCCCATGACCTCGCTATCTTCGAGACTGCGGCCCGCTACCAGATGTATCACGCAATTGCGCTCCTGATCGTTGGCATACTGGCATCGATGCCACAATTTTCAACCCGATGGCTGAAGCTTGCCGCAATCGGTTTTGTCCTGGGTATCGTCCTGTTTAGCGGCTCCCTCTACCTGCTTGCGCTTAGCGGCATCAGGTGGCTGGGTGCAATTACCCCGCTGGGCGGCGTTGCCTTCATTTTCGGCTGGCTGCTCCTGATCGTCGCGGGGTTAAGAAAGCCTCTGGCATTCGATTAACGGACAGCTTTAACACCCGACTCCTCGTATCCGAAACATGCCCAGATTCTCCGCCAACATATCGACCCTGTTTCGCGAATTTCCGCTGCTAGAGCGTATCGGACAGGCCGCCGCCGCGGGTTTCGATGCCATCGAGGTACAGTTTCCCTACAATGAAGATCCAGAGCAGTTTAAGGCTGAGCTCGAATTACACCGGCTACCGCTGGTGTTGATGAATTTTCCCGTCGGCGACCTGATGCAGGGCGGCCAGGGGCTGGCCGCGGTACCCGGTCGTGAGACCGAATTCGACGCCGCCCTGACCGAAGCGCGAAAATTTGCCGAAATTTTAAAGCCAGAAGCAATGAACCTGCTCGCCGGGCGCCCCGATTCGACGCAGGATTCGTTACTATGCGACGCCGCATTCAGGACGAGTCTGCGCAAGGCGTTCGCCCTGACGAGCCAACTCGGGATTCGCCTGCTGACCGAACCGGTCAACACGATCGATCTCCCCGGGTTTTATCTCTGTGGGTCGCAACAGGCTCTCGATCTGATCGCGACCATGCCGGATATCGAGCTGCTGCTGCAATACGATTTGTATCATATGCAGATGATGGAGGCGGACCTGATGAAGCGGCTTCCCGCCATCATCGAGTGGATCGGTCATATCCAGTTTTCCGACGTGCCCGGCAGAACCGAACCGGGTCGCGGCAGTATCGATTTCGCAGCCTGTTTCGATTTGATCGACAGGCTTGGTTACAGTGGTTACGTCGGCGCTGAATATTTCCCGTCCGTCAATACCGAATCTTCACTCGATTGGCTAATCCCTTACCGGCAGGAGCCGTAATATCTGGGTTCGGCGCGTTTAACACGATAAAACAGGCCTATCCGGTCTGCCCGATATCTGTAGAACCGCCTCATGGTGCGGTTATCGACAGTTTTTACTTACACCGGTTGACCAATCTCACAACTGTCGGACTAAAAAAGGTGAAAATCTTCACATTTTGCCCAATAAAGGGACGATATCCGACTAAACTTACTGCTGGCGGACAAAACGACACATATAACAATCTAAATCGTTCAAATATTTTCAGCAGCATCCTGTTTTCATCTGCCCAATCCCCCAGATTTCCAGTTTGGATCTGGCGATCGACCGGTAGTGATATTTTGTTCGAGGTTTCGATATCGTTATAATTTTCGGAGTGTTATGCGGCTATTCTTAATGACCATCGGGATCGTGCTGGCTCTGGGCAATCCCGTTTACCATACACAGGCCGAAGATTTACAGTTTTTCCGTATTGGAACCGGCGGTATTGCCGGCACCTACTATCCAATCGGCGGAATGATCGCTCACGCAATCAGTAACCCGCCCGGTGCTCTCCCCTGCGAGCAGGGAGGAAGCTGCGGACCTCCGGGTCTCATGGTAATCGCCCAATCGTCAAACGGCTCGGTGGCTAACGTAAGGGATATCCACAATGGGCATCTCGAATCGGGATTCGTGCAGTCAGATATTGCATACTGGGCCTATACCGGAACCGGCACCTTCGAGGGTGAGAGGCCCTATTCCGAATTGCGCACGATCGCTAACCTTTACCAGGAAAGTATTCATATCGTGGTGCGCCAGGGTTCGGATATCGAACAAATAAGAGATTTGATCGGCAAACGCGTGTCGCTAGATGAACCCGGCTCCGGTACTTTGATAGACGCTGAGCTGGTGCTGGATGCATACGGTATCACCCGCGAAGATATCGAGGCCGAATACATGAAAGCAGAACTGGCAATCAGGAGAATCCGCGAGAACAAGCTCGACGCTTTCTTCGTGGTCGCCGGTTATCCGGCCAGAGCGGTGTCTGAACTGGCCAGCGACGGTGGCGTAGTACTGCTGCCCATCAATGGTCCCGAAGCCGAGCTCCTGGTCTCGCGCTATCGTTTTTTTACCTACGATGAAATTCCGCGCGGTACTTACCCGGGCGTTGCCGGGATCAAGACCATCAGCGTCGGCGCCCAGTGGCTGGTCGGCACCGGGCTGGAGGACGAATTGGTCTACGAGATTACCAGGACGCTATGGAATGAGAATTCGCGTAAACTGCTGGATAGCGGTCATGCCAAGGGCGGCAGGATCACGCTAGAAACCGCTTTACGCGGCCTCGTCATCCCGCTGCACCCGGGGGCCAGGCGATTCTATAATGAAATCGGACTGGTGACGGAGTAGCGCACTATGAGCGCAACCGGCAGCGAACCTACGCCTACGAGCACGATGCGTATTTTTAGCAACAAGTCGCTGGCCGGCCCTTTGCTTTCATTCCTGCTCGTGCTGGCACTCATGATAGGTACTTCCAGCATAATTTTCTACGTGCAAAGCACCCTGTCGGAAATAGAGGAAGCCCTGCCAATCCGGCTGTCAAAGCAGGAACGCGATATCCGGGTGCTCGTCAACGAAATGGGCAAAATGACTCAAACCATCAAGTTCGCCCGAGCCTATCAGAGCCCCAAGGTCGTTAGCATGGTGGTGCGACAAAGTTTCGAGGTCGAGAAAAATCTCGAACAGATCAGGGATAAATATCGTTTCAACGATGTCCTGGGCGTATCTGCGATACACGCCAAACTGAATCCCGCTATCTACGATATCAGGAACTGGTTATCCGACGGCATCTATAACTTCGGCCCCACCTCCGGCGAAACTTTACGACTGGTCGAGCAGCGCGCAAGAGACGCGCACAAGGAAGCCGAAACCCTGCTGTTAAAGGTTGGTGAGACCGCTATCGAGGTACTCGGGACGCAGGCAAGCAGAATCGAAAAATTCCGCAACATCATGATTCTGACGCTTACCGCCCTCGCAATCATGACGATGGTTCTGGTGTTACTGGGATTTCGGCTGCAGCGCATCGTACTGGCATTGAAGGAAAGCGAGGAACAGATTCGTTACCGCGCCAACTTCGACTCGTTGACGCAATTACCCAACCGTCCAAATTTTATCGAGCACCTGGGCGAAGAGATATCTCGCAACCGTCGTCACCCGGTCAAGTCCGCACTACTGTTTATCGATCTCGACCGATTCAAAACGATAAACGATACTCTGGGCCACGACTTCGGCGACGAACTGATCAAGCAGGTCGCTATCAGAATTCAGGGAGCGATTCGCGAGACCGACGTTGTTTCACGGCTGGGTGGCGACGAATTTACGGTCCTGCTGCCGGATATCACGGACGAGATACACGCATCGATTATTGCCAAGAGTATTATTGCGCGACTGGCTGAACCCTTTACCCTGTTCGGTCACGAGGTTTACTCCGGTGCCAGTATCGGCATCACGATCAGCCCGATGGACGGCACCGATGCCAATACGCTGTTAAAGAACGCGGACATGGCCATGTATGAAGCCAAGGATCAGGGACGCAACACCTTCCGCTTCTTCACCTCGCAAATGACCGATCGGGCCAAACACTTCCTGGAACTCGACAAGGATATGCGTCGAGCCTTGCAGCAGAACGAACTGCAAATCTTCTTCCAGCCCATTTTCGAAACCCGCAACGACTCCCTGGCGGGTGTCGAAGCCCTGCTGCGCTGGCAACACCCTACGAGAGGAATGATTTTGCCCAACGAATTCATTCCTGTCGCCGAGGAGACCGGCCTGATCGAAGATATTGGGCTGTGGGTGTTGCGCCACGCCTGCGCCGCCGCCCGGCCCTGGCTTGCGAGCAATTTGCAGCCCAATTTTTACCTTGCGGTAAACATTTCCATGCGCCAGTTCAAACGGGGATTCAGCAACGCGCAACTGAAAAAAATTCTTCACGAAACCGGTTTCCCTGCCACCAACCTGTTGCTCGAAATTACCGAATCCTTGTTGATGGAGGAAGATTCACGAATCAAGGAGAAACTGGCCGAGTTTCGCGACATGGGAATCCGCCTGGCGGTCGACGATTTTGGTACCGGTTACTCGGCGCTGAGTTATTTGAGAGAGTTTCCGGTCACCGCGCTAAAGATCGACAGCTCATTCATACAGGATGTCGCCAGCAACGCGTCCGATCGCCGCCTGGTCGAGACCATCGTCACGATGGCGCATGGCCTCGACCTGGTGACGGTTGCCGAAGGCGTGGAAACTCCGGAACAGGATGCCCTGCTAAAAGAACTGCGATGTAACATGGTGCAGGGAAATTACTACAGCAGGCCCCGCTCGATCGATGACATCAAACACATCGTCTCCCGGGGCACCCCGAAACTGAAGGCGGTTCGAACCAGGTACTGAAACCCGGCAGGGCGACCTGTTGTCAGCGAATGACGATAAACAGCGAACCACCGTTGCGCTCCACCCGCAACAGAATCGAGGTTTTGCTGAGCGCTAGCGCCTCCCTGAAAGATTCTATATTGCGCACCCGGCGCTTATTGGTTCCGACAATGACGTCGCCCGGCCGAAGTCCGCTGTAGGCGGCAGGCGAATTCGGCGACAGGTCGATCACCAGCACGCCGTCGCCGTCAGTGTTGGTTTCTACCCGCAACCCGGCCAGCAGCTCCGGCAGGTCCTCTGCTTGCGCCAGGCTCGATCTGGCGGCACCGATTTCCACCTTCCGTTCGATCGTTTTACCATCACGCAGAAATTTCAGCCTGACCTCGTCACCCACCTGTTTGATACCGATTCGACTGCGCAGTTGCGCCGCCGAGCGTGTTTGCTGGCCGTCGACTTCGATAATGATGTCACCGGTTTCGAGCCCAGACTTCGCCGCCGGGGTATCCTCGAAAACATTGGTCACTAACACCCCAAACTCGCCTTTCTTCAGGTTGAATGCATCGCGTAGCTCCGGGGTAATATCCTGAATACCGACGCCGATCTGTCCGCGCCGAACTTCGCCATACTCGATGATTTGGGCCATGCTGGCCCTCGCCATGTTCATTGGAATCGCAAATCCGATACCGACATTGCCCCCTGCGGGCGAAATGATCGCGGTATTGATCCCCACCAGCTCCCCGGCCAGGTTAACCAGCGCGCCACCCGAATTGCCAGGGTTGATCGAAGCGTCGGTCTGAATAAAGTTTTCATACCCTTCCATACCGAGACCGCTACGACCCAGCGCGCTGACGATGCCGGTGGTTACCGTCTGTCCGAGCCCGAACGGATTCCCGATCGCCACCACGAAATCCCCAACCTCGAGCAGGCTCGAATCGGCAAGTTTCACTTCTGTCAGGTCTTCTGCTTCGACTTCCAGGATGGCGATGTCGAGCTGCGGATCGGTCCCGACCACCTGGGCTTTAAGGCTGCGGCCATCGATCAGCGATACCTGTACCTCGTCGGCGTTACGAATAACGTGGTAGTTGGTCATGACGATACCGTCGTCGGCATCGACGATCACGCCCGACCCCGCGCTTTGCTGGCGCCTTTCCGGTGCCTCGCGCCTGGAATCGAAATCTTCGGGAAGATCGAAAAATCGCCGAAAAAAGGGGTCGTTCAACAGCGGATTGTACTGTGTCTCCCGTTTCGAATAGGTCGCGATATTGACCACGGCCGGGTTTACCTTCTTCAGCATCGGCGCCAGCGTGGGGAAGGGCTTACCGTCGGCAGTGACATTGGGCAGGGCGGCCTGCGCCGACGGTATAGCCAAGGCCAGCAGCAGTACCAGGGCTCCATTCTTCAGATCGATTTTCATGTGGAAAACTCCTCTAAACAATCAGGCTAAAATACCGGCTACCGCAAGACAGCCGGCAATCGTTGTTAACTTAAGACGAGATCGGGATGCGCTTGACGTCCTCTTTTTCTAGCGCGGCGCGACGGGGTATTTCCAGTTTCAGCACACCCTTGTCGAGACTCGCCTTGATTTCGTCGGCATTAGCATCGTCGGGCAAGGCCAGGGTGCGCTGAAATGACCCATAGCTGCGCTCGATGCAATAATAATGCTTATCCTTGTCTTCGCTGCGTTCCTCCTTCTGACCCTTGATGGTCAAAACGTCGTCCTTGATCTCGAGCGTCAGGTCGGATTCGCTCAATCCTGGTACGTCGAGACTGATCTCGTAACTGTTTTCGTCACCCGAAACATCGATTTGCGGCCGGTAAAATCCTGCCAAAGCTGCATCGGTCAGTGTTTTGGGTTCGAAAGCGGGCATCCCGAAAGACCTGATTGCGTCCTCGAACCAACGATCCATCTCGCGATGCAGGCTCATCAGCGATCCGGGGCCTTTACCCGGAGACTGTCCTGTGGATCGTTCCCGACTGACCGGTACCTGGCTACCGCCATTACCGCCTTCCTCGTGTTTGAACCAGTTCCAGGGTTTAAGTTTTTCCAGGTTCATAGCTCTCTCCTGTTCAATTGAGTACTGGCGTTCACAGTGAACGCGTTTTAATTTCGGGATAATTAGTATCAAGCATACGAATTTCAAGAACCGCTAATTGATCTTGATCAATATCTGGTGCTGAAACCGTATGCCCTGAGGCATCTGGCAGATTGCGAGCTATTATTGGATGCAGATCAGATTGGCATCGTCGCTGCGGATAGAGTCTGCGTCCAGATTAGCAAATTACGCCGATCAAATCTTACCGCGTCGATGTCTGCAGGGTCGCGACCGGGGTCGGCTACAAGTGTGTTCTCGCCGTTCACACTCGATGGTATCCAATCGGCTTATAGCTTTGATTTCAAGAAACGCTCCAGCTTATGCCAGACCATCTCAACGCTGATAGTAGTCAGGCATTCAAGCTCGCAAGCGGGATAGTGGCAGCTTTTCTTGCAGCCTGGATCGTGCTCGATGGTGCAGTGAATCGGCGCCGGAGCGCCCCAGCGTGTAGGACTGTGTCTGCCAAAAACCGCAAAGGTTGGGCGCTTCCTGGCAACAGACAAATGCATTAGACCATTGTCGTTACCAACATAACAAGCAGCTCGATCAAGCAAGCATGCCGCATCATAAAGGCTCAAGTCCTCGATGATTGGTAAGCATTTCTGTTTCATGTTAGCCCTGACATTCTCTGCAAAATGTCTTTCTCCGGGGCCGATCAGAAAAAAGATCTGACCATCGAATTGCGTTACCAGGCGGTCACAAATGTCGGCGAAACGTTCGGCAGGCCAAACCTTGAATTCCCATTTCGAAACCGGAGAGATCGCGAACAAGGGACTCCCGTTAATGCCCCATAACTTGGCTTTTTCCTCAAATTTGCGGGCAGCGTCTTCCGGCAGGAAATAATCAAGACCCGAATCATCCGGATCAATTCCAAGCGCGGTTAACAAGTATGATTTTCGGTCCGCAGCATAATTTATCTGGTCGGGGACCCTGACTGTCTCCGTAAAACACCAGGACTTCTTCTGCCCGGCATAGCCGATACGTTTCGGGATTCCCGTGAACCAGGATAAAAAGGCCGTCTTGGACCTTCCCGAAAAATCAATCAGTATGTCATATTTTTGCCGACGTATTTTACCCAGCACCGCCGGAAGCTCCCGCAACTTCCAGCTAACACAATACACGTTACTGACATTAGGATTCGTGAGATAAATTGTGTCGGCTGGTCTTTGCGTAATAAAGTCGATTTCGCAATCCGGAAAGTTTTGTGCCAGCATGCGCACCGCCGGAGTAGTCATCAACACATCCCCGAGCTGCTTGAGCTGAATGCACAGAATTCGAGTCGGTTTTTTGTTTTGTCCGGAGCTCATGCTCATCTCATTGCGGTCAGATAAATTTCCAGTTCAACACCAACATAGAGTCAATGTTTCGCAGTCACCCTTATGAGCCAAAATCAACCTCGGGATGACAGGGTATTCCATAAAGCCGGGGTAAATCCTATTAGTCAGCGCTAAAACAATCCGGTTAAATTCATTTTTTATCTAACGGAATATTAGTCCCATCGCTTTTGCCAACCGGCAACAGCATCCTTGTCATTAGCTGGACAATTCGTGGGAATTTGATGGTTCGTAGAATAAAGATCGAGTATTATCTGGCCATCTTACCGACTGGTCAATCCTCTCCGTGTATCAATCTAGTCCCGGTAACAGCAAGCTACTGGAAACTAGTGCACTTTTACCGCATCGTCATTTTATTCATATAGAAATGTCTAAATTCCCAGTGAAAGACGAGTTAACTATCTGTTCGAAACCGATCGCCCAGGGAAGAGAAAGAACCTGTTTTCTGCATCCGCAGGATCCCGAGAAAATCATTAAAATCTCGACAGGTACCGAAACGACTCAATCCAGAAGAGAAATTAATTTCTTTGAAAGCCTGGAAAAAAGAAACTTTTCCGACTATCGCCACCTACCCAAATATTATGGCACCGTAAATACTAATCTTGGCTGGGGATTGGTAGTCGACTTGATTTGCGATTACGATAAAACCATTTCCAATTCACTGGAATGGTATATCGAAAATGGAACATCCATACCCGCAGTAGAAAATCATCTCGAGGTGCTTAGAGAATATCTGCTCGAAAATTTAATAATTTTCAATCATGATTTGTGCTGCGCTAATCTTTTGCTGCAAAAAATCTCTGAAGATTCCGCGCAACTGGTCATCATCGATGGTCTGGGCGACGTGGTATCGATTCCGTGGCTAAACCGCTTTCCGTCTCACGTTCGCTCGAAGATAAGCAGACGCTGGGCCAGATTCATGGAGCGATTTTACGCCGAAAAATATGTCATCAAACGACAGCAACAAAGCTCTTGAATGGATTTCGGGAAGAGTTTCAAACAAATGCGATTAGTTAATTCAGCAGCCCCGGTCGCTCGATTCTTCAGGCTGACGGCATGCCATTAAAAATAGCTCATTTAACCGACAGCATAAGTAACAATGGGGTCACTCGCGTATTATTGACCCTGACCCAGGCCATGTCGGCCCAGGGCGTCGATACGACATTGTTGATTTTCCGGCCACCGGAAAATCAGGAGTTGACCGACCAGTTCCAATGCGAAATTAAGCTGTTGGAGTTGCCCGCCAGCAGACCAAAGCACAGATTCTGGAACTCGAAATGGGATGTGTTGCGGTTCGCGGACGAAGATTCGTCGCTGGTCGACGCCTGGGCAGACAAAAACTCCGCCGACTTTGTTTTTATCCATGGCCGGCCCATTCTGCGTTTTTTCCAGGCGCGGACGCCGCACGCCGTGGTGGCGCACAATACCAAATCGAAAATGTTTCTTCCCGCATTCGGCTCACCCCGTCGAGCATTGATTCGCTCACGTGTGAACAAGATTTACAGCAGCCAGCCCGTGATTTCGGTTTCGGAAGGTATTCGCCAGGATTTCATCAGCGAATTCGGGATCCGTCCGGATTTGATCGAGACGATATACAATCCGATCGACATCGGCAAGATACGCCAACTTGCAGCAGAGGATACGCCCGATATACCCACCAGGCCCTATTTCGTCGCCGCCGGCAGCGCACGCAAGGTAAAGCGGTACGACATTCTGATACGCGCCTTCGCGCTCTGCGACGTCGACGCGGACCTGGTGATTCTAGGCCAGGGGGAAAAACTCAACGAATACAGGAAACTGGCCAATCGCCTGGGGATTGGCGATCGGCTGCATCTGCCCGGTTACCGAGCAAATCCCTATTCGTTTTTCAGGTGCGCACTGGCACTGGTCGTGTCTTCGGACTATGAGGGATTGCCGACCGGAATAATCGAGGCACTGGCCTGCGGGATCCCCGTGGTCAGCACCGACTGTCCCTCGGGACCCAGCGAAATACTGCAGGGTGACCTGGCCGAGTTCCTGGTCCCGGTCAGAAACGTGCAGGCGCTGGCGCGAGCCATGGAAAAGGTCGCGCGACAGCCATATACGTACCCTGAGCAGTTATTTGAGCAATTCGAACCTTCCAAAGTGGCCCATGCCTATCAACAGTTCGCCAGCAAGCACATCTAATAAACCGCGCCCGTGGTCGACGTTCGAATTTTTCGTCATCGCATTCATGGCGCTGACCCCGGTCGTGTATCGCAGTTTTAACCTGTTAGGACTGCTTATTATCCTGTTTTCCGTAATCGTCGCACTCAAGTACCGCGACGACCTGCCCAAAATGAGTCGTGAAATGCGGTGGCTTTGTTATCTTTTGAGCATCAACCTCATGCTTGCCTTGTTCTACGTCGTTATCGGGCGCGATTCGTTTGGCATCGCAAAGGATCCGCTCAAATTAATGGGCATGATACCGATAATGCTTGCGATACAGATACTCGGGATGCGACTCGACAGGCTTTACATCGGTCTTGCCCTCGGTATGCTCGGGGCATCGATTGTCGTCACCTATCAAATTCAGGTTCTGAGTATCGACCGGGCCGGGGAAGTTTACAATCCGAATGTATACAGCGAGGTTGCCATGGTATCCGGCACCGCGCTGTTGTGCTCGGTTATTTTTTTATCCGGCTGGAAAAAAGCCTTCGCAATTGCAGGCGCAATTGCGGCATTTTACTGCGTCCTGATCAGCCAGACTCGAGGAACGCTAGTGGCGATTGTACCAATGGGGACGGTCGCCATAATCGCTTTGGCGAGATTTCGGCATTTCGATTATATCCTTGGCAGCGCGACCCAACGGAAGACCCTGATTGGCATCGCTGGTGTAATTCTTATCGCAGGTGCAAGTCTGGGATATAAGTATGGTGGTGATATGCTCGACCGATATAATCTTGCAGTCGAGGAGCTTGCCACTTATACCGAAGATCGAACAACGACAAGCTCAGTGGCGATACGCCTGGAGTTATGGTACGGCGCCTGGTTAAGCTTCAAGCAAGCTCCATTGACCGGTATCGGTAGTGATAACAGAAGAAAGTACCTCAGTGACCTCGAATCGGAAGGAATATTGCACCTGAACGCTTACCCCTGGCGGCATAATCACAGCGATTACTTCGACAGCCTGCAGCGCCAGGGACTGCCGGGGATGCTGATCGTTATCGGGCTATACGGGATCCTGTTCATGTCTTACTGGCGAGGTCTGGCGGGGAGTAGCCGCGAGCAGTTTGGATTAGCCCTTGGGGGTTTGTTACTGGTGACCGGTTACGCGTCGTTTTCTCTCACCGAAGTACCGTTACGTAATAGCCTGACCCTGGTTTTCTTTATAATTCTGAACGCGATCCTGTTGGGCATGTTAAGACGAACGCCCGGGGAACAGGAATAACCCCGCCCAATCAGCCAATAGCACCAGGAAAAAACCCAGTTCAGTGAATCAATCATCGCCCACTGCCCTTATATTCAGGAAACGCCTGCTCTCGTATTCCGAAACATTTATCGCTGACCAGGGCCAGTTCCTGCCGCGCTACAGGCCGGTTTACTGCGGCTACCATCAGGACGATACCGGCATCGGGTTAATCCAGAAATCGCCGCGAATATTGCTCGACCAGTGCAGCATGCTTGCCCGCATGGACAAACTCCTGTTTCGCCTCGAAATCACGGCCAATAAATCCTGGCTACGCCAAATCCGTCGACATGACCCCCGGCTTGTGCATGCGCACTTCTTCAAAGATGGCCTCGATGGCGCAAAGCTGGCCCACAGGCTCGGTATTCCTGGCCTTGTCACCTTGCACGGCCACGATATTACCAAGCGCGGAAACACCCACGCGCAAAGCAAGGTCAACCGACAGCTATTCAGCCGCGTCGATCGAGTTATCGCCGTGTCGCGCTTTATCGCCGATCAGGCGTTAGCTCGGGGATGCCCGGAAGGCAAGCTGGAGCAGCATTATATTGGCATCGACCTGGACAAGTTTAACCGACAGAAAATCGAAACCACGGAACCGTCGTTATTGTTTGTTGGTCGCCTGGTGGAGAAAAAAGGTTGCACCTATCTATTGCAGGCAATGGAGAAACTCAAGCACCGCTTCCCGGAATTGACGTTGACACTTGTTGGCGCAGGCGGTTTGCGCAACGCCCTTCAACAAGAGGCGGAAGCACGTCGATTACGGGTCGAATTTGTCGGCGTCGAAAGCGCGGAGAAGATCCGCGAACGTTTGGCACGAGCCTGGTTGTTTGTAGCGCCCAGTATCACCGCCGACGATGGCGATGCCGAAGGGCTTGGCATGGTTTTTCTCGAAGCCCAGGCAGTGCAAACCCCGGTAATCAGCTTTCGCAGTGGCGGAGTGGTCGAGGCCGTGGCGGATGGGTTCACCGGCCTGCTCTGCGCCGAAAAGGACAGCGACGCGCTGGCGGAAAATATTGCATTACTGCTGGAAAATAACCAGTTGCGCCACCAAATGGGGAGAGATGGTCGCCTGCGGATCGAGCAGGAGTTCGACGTGCGCAAGCAGTGCGCTAAACTGGAACGGATTTACGACGGGCTTTGCTGATGTATGCCTCGGTTATTTTTACCACTTACAACCATCCGAAATGGCTGGAAAAAACCCTGTGGGGATTTTCCGCGCAGTCGTTTCGCGATTTCGAGATCATCGTCGCCGACGATGGCTCGGGGGATGAAACGCGCCAGGTGGTCGAATCCCTGCGCTCGCAAATCGGTATCCCGATCCAGCACCTGTGGCAGGAAGACAATGGTTTTCAGAAATGTAAGATTCTCAACAAGGCGATTACCGCAAGCCGTGGCGAGTACCTGATATTTACCGATGGCGACTGTATCCCGCACCCCGATTTTGTCAAAAACCACGTCGAGCTAGCGCGCGAGAATACCATGCTATCCGGAGGTTACTTCAAACTGCCGCTCGACGTGTCGCGCGCCATCGAAAAACAGGACATTCTCGACGGTAACGCTACCCGCCCCGGCTGGCTGCTGAAACACGGCGTCCCATTTACGCCGAAAATCGCCAAGCTGATTTCGCATCCGGCGCTCGGCGCAATACTCGATGCGCTGACGATCACGCGCGCAACCTGGAACGGCCACAGCTCGTCGACCTGGAAAAAACACGTGCTCGCGACCAACGGCTTCGACGAGCGCATGCAGTACGGCGGCCAGGATCGAGAATTCGGCGAACGCCTGATGAACATGGGCATCAAGGCGCGCCAGGTACGCTACCGCTGCAGCTGCGCGCACCTCGATCACGGCCGCGGTTACGCCCGCCCGGAATCTATTGCCAAAAACCGCAGCATTCGCGAGTTTACCCGCTCGCAGCGAATTACGCGCACCGATTACGGCATCGAAAACACGGCGCCCGAAAATGCCGAATCCTGAACTCGACCCGGAGCAGATCGAGAGGCTGCGGTCGGCGCTCGAAACCCACCGCGATGAACTCGAAGCCCTGCTGAAAAACGGCGCCGGCGCGGCCGAGCCGGTAACCCTCGATCAGCAATCGGTTGGACGGGTGTCGCGTATCGATGCGATTCAACAGCAGCAAATAGCGCGCGCAGGCCAGCAGCAGGCCGCCCAGACCCTGGGTCGGGTCGACCTCGCGCTAAAGCGAATTGCCGGCGGCGAGTATGGTTATTGCCTGCAGTGCGGTGAACCCGTTGGTTACGCGCGTCTGGGCGCGCAGCCGTTCGCGACGCTTTGCCTGGACTGCCAGGAAGCCAGCGAAACGCGATAAAACGTTTACAAATACCAGTCGTATTCGCGCGGCAGAATATCGGCCAGAAAGGCGTCGAATTCGGCCTGCTTGACGTCGGCGTAAATCTGCAGGTAATCGGTACCGAGATAATCGGCCAGCGTTTTCGCATCGCGCAGGCTTTCGAGCGCCCGCCATAGCGTCAGCGGCAATGCCGGGTCGACCTCGGCCCCAGCGTTGCCGCCGTGTTTGTCGCCGGGCGACAACTTCGCCGTGAGCCCGTGGTGCACGCCCACGAGCACCGCGGCGACGACCAGGTAGGGGTTGGCCTCGGCGCCGGCGACACGGTGTTCGATGCGGCGGTTGGCCCCGTCGCTCGGCGGAATTCGAAACGCAACCGAGCGGTTGTTATCGCCCCAGTCGGTGGTGACCGGGGTAAATTCGTCGGGTTTGAAGCGGCGGTATACGTTTAGATTCGGGGCGAACAGCGCCATGGCTTCGGCCATCGTCGCCTGCAGGCCTGCAACCGCCTGCCCGAGCCGCAAATCACCATCCGTCTGGTTCGGATCAAAAACATTGTTACCTGCCTCGTCCATCAGGCTTAGGTGTATGTGCATGCCGCTGCCCGACTGGTCGGCAAACGGCTTCGACATAAAACTCGCGTCGAAACCGAGGGAACGGCTAACCCCCTGCACCGCGCGGCGCAGCAGGGCGGCGTGATCGGCGGCCGCCAACACATCGTCCTGATGCTGCAAATTGACTTCGAACTGGCCCGCGCCGTATTCGCTGATCATCGACGTGGTCGGAATGTGCTGCGTCCTGCAGGCTGCTTCGATCGCACCGAGCACGTCGTTGAATTCGTCGAGCTTGTCGAGCGACAGCACCTTGCCGCTGGATTCGCGCAGGCCGCTGCGCGGCGAAACCGCAGGCAGCGGTGCGCCGTTATCACCGCGTTTCGCGTCGAGCAGGTAAAACTCGAGCTCCACCGCGAGCCTCGGTTTCAATCCCAGCGATTCGAAACGCTGCAGCACTTTTTTTAGCACCTGCCGCGGTTCGTACCACAACGGCGCATTGTCGACCGAGCCGCGGAATTCGCACAATACCTGCGCCTTGTTGCCGCTAACCCAGGGTATCGGGCAAAGCCTACCGGGAATCGCAACCGCGAACGCGTCGGGGTCACCGTCGGAAAAACCGTAACCCATCGGATCGTCGGTGTTACCCATCACGTCGACCAGCTGCATCGCGCCGCAAACCGGCGATCCCTGCCTGAAAACGGACCCCATCGAACTCGCGGGCAGGCGTTTGCCGATGGCGTTGCCGCACAGATCGATGATTAAAACGTCGAGGTGCGTGACCTCCGGATGCGAGTCGAGAAAAGAGGCCAGTTCCTGGTTAGTGTCGGTCATATTTCATCCCGTTCGGCGGTAAGCGGCGTCTAGCGGCTTCGGGCTCGCGCCATAGTCCGCGATCATTTGGTCTGAGTGGATTTTCAGCTGGTGCATGAAACGCTCCCAGCGGCGGTTGATCTTGCTGTCGGAAACCGGGCGAAACACGTCGAACCAGTTGATCGCGCTGTGGTTACCGAGCCCGTCGATCACAACGAGCTGCGCCCGCTCGGGCGACAGCCGCTGGAACAATACGTTGGTGCGGCGCAGGTCCTCGCTGAACACGACCTGGTTGTCGAGCAGGTACTGCTTCAATTCCTCGAGGTAGGGATAAAACTCCTCCACCGGATAACCACGCTCGAAATACCAGTACAGCGAATTCGAGATCCCGCCGTCGTAATCGCGAATCAGGTCGGTGACAAAGCCCTCGCCGAGATTGGTCTTTACCTTGCCGTAATAGCGCGGCAGCTGACTGTAGTCGGTATTCTTGCGCCGCGCCAGACGGCGATAGAGCTCGAGTTCGCGCCGGGTCTGTTTGTCGCTACTGCCCTTTTGCAGCTTGATAATCTTGTCCGGATCCTCGGGATGGCGGTAACAGATGCGCTCCTGGCCTTCGCCGATCGGATCCCCGGTAATGGTTAAAATCTTGTGCCTCATCTGGGCGGCAAAGATAGCATGAAATCAACGGTCTGGCTGTACCGCTAACGGTCTTTGTAATATTCTTCGGCCATGCCCTTGACCGAGCAGGAAATCGAAATCTACCGCCGCGACGGCCTCGTGATTCCGGCCGGCTACCGGCTGCCCGAGGCAACGCTCGCTCGCATCGATGCGCTGTATCGAAAATTGCTCGACGATAACCGCGACAGCCCCGATTTTTCCGCCGATTTCATTCTCGGCCCGCATCTCGACACCGACGGTACCTACGGGGTGAAGGGCGACCCCGAATGGCTGGAGTTCGCGCAGATCCCCGAAATTCTCGACATGGTCGAGCAACTGATCGGCCCCGATTTCATCCTCTGGGGCATGACCATTTTCGGTAAACCCGCGCGCATCGGCAAGGCGACGCCCTGGCACCAGGACGGGGACTACTACCCGATCGAACCGCTGGAAACGTTGACCGTATGGATATCTCTCGATGGCTCCACCCCCGAACAGGGTTGCATGAAATTTATTCCCGGTTCGCATCGCGATCACCGCATTTACTCGCATCATTTCGAGCATCGCGACGACTACACCCTGGCCCAGGTGATAGACGAGGATCAGGTCGACCTGAGTCGAGCCTGCGATATCGTGCTCGAGCCCGGGCAAATTTCGCTGCATGACGTTTACCTGGTGCATGGTTCAGGCGCCAACCTGTCAGAACGGCGCCGCATGGGGCTGGTGTTACGCATCATGCCGGCAACCAGCTTTTATAATCACGACAGCGGCAAAATCAAGGAGGACGCGGGATCGCCCCATGGCTATTCGAACCGGGCGCTGTTTCTGTTGCGCGGCGTAGACCGATCGGGCCGTAACGATTTCGAACGGGGACAGCGTTGAACACCATCGGATTTATCGGCGTTGGTGAACTGGCGCTTTATACCATCAAGGGTCTGCGTGCCGGCGGCTATAGCGGCCGTATCCTGTTATCTCCGCGTAACCGGGACAAGGCAAATTATTTACAGCAAAGTTTCGACTGCGCGGTGCAGGACGATAACCAGGCGGTGGTCAACAACAGTGATTATATCGTGATTGCCACCCGGCCCGCGCATTGCCTGGATACGCTGGCTGCACTGGAGTTTAACGCGGGGCAGGTATTGATTAGTGTGGTCGCGGGAGTCGAGATCGAGCAACTGCTAACGGTGGTCCCCACCAACCTCGACATCGTGCGCGCAATGCCGGTCAGCAGCGCCGAGGCCAGCGCCAGCCCGACGCTGATCTATCCCGATCACGATTTCGTGCGCCAGCTGTTCGACCATTGCGGTAACGCGATTGCGGTCGATAACGAGACGGTTTTCAACCAGGGCAGCATACTGGCCTGCGTCTATTGCTGGTTTTTTTCGCTCTACCAGGCGCTGATCGAAGCAACCGAGGGGCCGAAACTGCCACCGGAGCTCAGTGCAGAACTCGTCATGGGCATGGCCAGGGGCGCCGCTGAACTCGCGCTTGCCAACCGACAGCAGTCACCGGGCGAGATAGCCGAGGCTATCGCGACCGAGGGGACCTTTTCAAAACTGGGGCTCGACCTGCTAAGGAGTCAGCAGGCATTCGAGCCCTGGCAGGAGGCCTGCAAGTTGCTGGAACAACGGCTGTCCGAAAGCGACTAAACCACACTCCTAAACCAGAGGACGGCAGGGAATGTGGGCCGTTGGCACCAATTACTGCCAAGGCTCTGTCTTGTAGGCTGTACGCATGGACAGTCCGGTTTTATTAAATGTTTTCGGAAAATCGCCGACAACTGGAATATAATCTACATCCCGGAAATCAGGCATGCATAACCGCCTCATGCAACACCAGAA
This sequence comes from Gammaproteobacteria bacterium, assembly GCA_009937625.1. Classification (GTDB taxonomy): domain Bacteria; phylum Pseudomonadota; class Gammaproteobacteria. The sequence goes on from JAACFA010000020.1 coordinate 19,190, forward strand.
GTTCAGTCGCTGGCATGAAAAACAGCTCTATTTGAGCTTCGCCTGGCTGCTAAGCTGCCTGATGTGCGGGTTCCTGTTTGCCGCCATCGTCGAGTTCGTCGGCAAGAACCTGTCGGGCATATTTACCATTATTTCGCTGGTGGTTTTATACGGCATCGGCCTCGCCGCTATCGAACTGTTTCGCCGCTTCTGGGCGCAGTTTTCCTTTGCCCAGCATTGCGCCAGTTCCGCCACCTGCAGTAGCTGCGGCAAATACGGTCAGTTCGAAGTTCGTGCCGACGCCTGGCCGATATACGCGCGCTGTCAGAAATGCGACCACCAGTGGGTGATCGGACAGGACGAGACCTAGAGAGCCTTCGGTTCTCTGCAGAAACTCCTTGAATATTACTTGCGGACGATCTGCCGGAAATTGACCGGCCCACCACGGATAGTCTTTAATGGGCCTATTTATCCTGGCGGAATCGATTCATGCCCTCCAAAGATACCTGCATTTACCTCGGAAAGGCTCTCGCCGACTACGGTTTCAAGGACGGACATCCGTTCGGCCCGCAGCGCCACGACGCTTTCCAGACCGAGTTGATCCGGCGGGGCCTGGACCGACAGCTCGCCATCCAGGCGCCGGTAGCGGCGAGCAACGATCGCATCGAGCTGTTCCACACCGCTGACTACATCGACAAGGTGCGCGATTATTCGGTTAGCGGGCACGGTTACCTCGACGCCGGCGATACGCCCTCGTTCGTTGGCATGTTCGAAGCCGCCAGCCATGTGGCCGGCTCGGTAACCGATGCCATCGATCGCATTATGAAAGGCGAGTTCAAGCGCGCGTTTTCACCGATTGCCGGCCTGCATCACGCGCGCCGCCACGTTGCCGCGGGCTTTTGCGTGTTCAACGATTGCGGCATCGCGATCGAGTACCTGCGCCAACAGTACGGCATCAGGCGCGTCGCCTACATCGATATCGACGCGCATCACGGCGACGGCGTTTTTTACAGCTTCGAAGACGATCCGGACCTGATATTCGCTGACATCCACCAGGATGGCCGCACCCTCTACCCCGGCACCGGTTTCGTCAACGAGACCGGAACCGGACCGGCCGAGGGCACTAAATTGAACCTACCGGTGCCGCCGTTTTCGAACGACAGGGTATTCGAGGAGGTATGGCCGATCGTCGAGTCCTATCTGCGCCAACACGAGCCCGAGTTCATTTTGCTGCAGTGCGGGGCCGACAGCATCAAGGGCGACCCTATCACCAATATGGAATTCAGTCCCGCGGCGCACGCCCACGCGGCGGCAAGCTTACGCCAGATCGCGGATGACTATTGCGCGGGACGCATGCTGGCGATGGGCGGAGGCGGTTACAACCACGATAATATCGCCCATGGCTGGACCGCGGTCGTTGACTCGATGGTGAAACCGGCCGACTAGCTGCGTAGCGCAGCACGCCTCACTCCCAGCTGACGTAAGTTTCCTCGTCGATCGCGGCCTGCAGCAGTTCGAGCAGCGGAACCGCACGTGTATGCAGACCCACCGCGGGCGGCTCGGCACCGTTATCTTCCACGGTTTCCTCCTGCTGCGGTATTTTTGCCAAAGCTGCCTCGAGGTTAGCCAGGGCTGTCGGCACGTCCCCGGTATTGATCGCTCCCGGCACCGATGTGCCGAAGGCCATCATTTCGAGCATTTTGCGCCCGACATCGCCGAACATGGTGATATTGGCATAAGCCCTGGTTTTAAATGTAATCAGCATGGAGACCCCCGACTCAACCCTTGTCCAGCACGTACTGCAGGATGCCACCCGCCTCGTAATAAGCAACCTCGTCACGAGTATCGATTCGGCACAACACATCCACCGATAAAATACTGCCGCTGATGTCGGTCACCGACAGCTCCAGTTTTTGTCCCGGCTGCAGGCCTTTCTGCATGCCCGAGATACTAACCTTTTCGGCGCCAGTTAACTTCAGCTGCTTGCGATCGAAACCGTCGATGAACTGCAGCGGCAGCACGCCCATGCCGATAAGGTTGGAGCGATGGATACGCTCGAAGCTCTCGGCGATTACCGCCTTGACGCCGAGCAGGCGCGTGCCCTTGGCCGCCCAGTCCCGACTCGAGCCGGTGCCGTATTCCTTACCCGCGATTACCACCAGCGGGGTGCCCGCCTGCAGGTATTTCATCGCGGCTTCGTAGATGCTCATTTGCTCGCCGCCGGGCATGAAACGCGTTACTCCACCCTCGACACCAGGCGTCATCTCGTTGCGTATGCGGATATTGGCAAAGGTGCCGCGCATCATCAGTTCGTGATTGCCGCGCCGCGAGCCATAGGAATTGAAGCTGTTGCGGTCGACGCCTTTTTCCAGCAGGTATCTCCCGGCCGGACTGTCGACCGCAATCGCTCCGGCCGGTGAAATATGGTCGGTCGTAATCGAATCGCCGAACAGCGCGAGAATACGCGCCTGCATCACCGGCTCGAGCTGTTTACTGTTGTCGAGACTGAAATAAGGCGGATTACGGATATAGGTAGATTCCTCGTCCCAAGGATAGGTCAGACTATCGTCTACATTAATCTGCCGCCAATTATCGTCGCCGCGGAAAACATCGGCATACTGCCGTCTGAACATGGCTTCGTTGACCTTCATGACTTCGTCCGCAATCGCCTGGTTGCTTGGCCAGATATCGCGCAGGAACACGGGTTTACCGTCGCTAGATTGGCCTATGGGTTCCGAGGTCAGGTCGATGCGGGTACTGCCGGCGAGCGCGTAGGCAACCACCAGCGGCGG
>JAACFA010000169.1 GCA_009937625.1 Gammaproteobacteria bacterium
CGCCCATTTGCCCGAAGGTATTGGAATGCAGCGGGATGCCCAGGCGCGCCGCCTCGGCCATCACTTCGCAGGAATCGGGATCGAAGCGCAACGGTGGTACCGGTGGGTTGATGTTCAGCGACAGAAAAGGGCGCTCCAGAAACGCCGCGCGCGAGCCCGCGATCGTGAAACACATGTCGGCTATTTCCTCGACATGAGCGGCTAGCGACACCGAGGAGAAAACGTGCTTGCTGGTGCCCGTCAGACAGGCATAGGCGGTATTGAGATCGAGGCTGCGCGTATCAGGCATGTCGCGCGCCACCAGCGAGCGACTGAAGAAATGGATATTGTCGAGGCTGTCGACCAGCCGTGCGGCGTCGTAAAGGTCACGCAGATTCGAATCGCGGTAATGGCCGGTTTCGAGATCCAGCAGCAACGGCGCGGCGCCGCCGGAACCGACATGCACGCGGCCCCCGCCGAGCCGCATGTCGTGCTCGGGATGCTGCCCGCAGAGGCTGAAATCCCGCGGCATGCCGGTGAGCGCTCTCTCGATCAGGTCGGCCGTAAAGCGCAGGCGTCCGTCGGCATCGAGACTGCCGCCGGCCGCGGTGACGCGTTCGACCACAACATCGGGGGCTTCCGACATGCCGACATCCTGCAGAATCTTGCGCACCGCCTGGTCGAGCCGCGGCAGATCCGCCGGATTCAATGGCTGGTAGCGGCCGCCGACGATACCACTCAAGCGCGGCGCGCCGCCCTGCGCGCGCGAAGATCCGGCACGCTGGCGGCGACGGGAACGATGGGCGCGACCGCCGATCTGGGTTTTAGGCATGCGACTTCTGCTCAGGTGGTTTGCCGGCGCTGTTGCCGTTTGCGCTGTTTCTGCGCCTGCAGCGAATCCTTGCTGCCGTCATGCCAGCTGCCGAATACCTTGTCCAGTGGCGCTACGGTATTACCGTAGTTGAAGTTGAAGTACTGATGATGCAGCTGGTGATACCAGTCGCCGCTAAAGAAACGCTTACCCCCGACCTCGACAAAGTTGAAGCCTGAATGCGAAGGCGCCGGACCAATGGCCATAAACAGGCTCAGTAATACAATAACGACCGGGTGCACCGGCACGAACCAGAACAGAATAAAAACGCTAAAATACAGCAAGTGCTCGAGCGGATGCATCGATATACCGGTCCAGGGTCCGGTATTGACGTTACGATGGTGCAGTTCATGCACGATCTTGTATACCGGCTGCCAGTGCATGAAACGATGCACGCAATAAAAATGGGCGGTACCCCAGAAAAACACGAACAGGATCATAAAGCCGAAATAAACCGGGTGCTCGCCGATCGACGGCACGGGCAGGTAGCCGTTGGCGTAAATCCAGAACGTGGTTGCCTCGTACGCGGTACATATGGTGACCCCGGAAACGATACTCCAGAACACGTTATCCCAAACCTGGTTGCCCCAGAGAAACAGCCTGTTATCGGTCGCCAGCCACTTGTCGTGGTACTTGTATTTACTTTGCTGACCACGGCGCATGTATAACCACCAGTGAAGACCACCGGCGACCAGCGTCAGCAAAGCCGCGTTGCGCAGCCAGATCTGCGCAATCCACCCGGGTTCGAATTCTGCCATGGCCGCCAGCGACGGCGTCAGGTAATACCAGCTGACGAAGGCCAAACCGATATAGAGATACCCCCATGGAAACAGCATGCCGCACAACAGGTATTTCAATGACGCCAGCGGGCGTGGCGGCCAGGCATAAAGCTCCGGTAAACCGATGGTCGACTCGGGCTGGTACTGGCCGGCTGGGTTATATAGAGTTGATGCCATCGCAGAAACCCTGCAACTTGAGCTGTCGCTCGATTCTAGCCCCTTGCCGCAGCCCCGGTAAAGTCCTGAATGCGACCCCGAAATCGGCGTTACCGGGTAACCGGCAAGAATAGATTTTGCTCTAGCCTAAAGCTGCTTATAATCGCTGCATTCTAGAGTGGCCGGAAATTGCATGTCTTTCGAAACCATCGAGTTGAGTTACCAGGGCCCGGTTGCCCTGCTCGGTCTGAATCGACCCGACAAGCTCAACGCGATCAATGCGACGATGATTGCCGAGATCAACCGCGCGCTGGATGAGGTCGAAGCCGACGATGCGATCCATGCAATCGTGGTTTACGGTAACGGCCGCGCCTTCAGCGCGGGTTTCGATCTGCAGGCAGGGCTGGCGGCCAATCGCAGCACCGAGGCCGAATGGCGCGCGGCCATCGATGCCGATCTCGAACTGATCATGCGTTTCTGGCATTCCCCCAAGCCCACCGTGGCCGCAGTCCACGGTTACGTGCTGGCCGGCGGCTTCGAGATCGCGCTGGCCTGTGACATGACGGTCTGCGACGCGAGCAGCCTGTTTGGCGAACCCGAGCTGCGCTTCGGTAGCAGTATCGTGGCGCTGCTGCTGCCATGGTACGTCAATCCCAAGCGCGCCAAGAAGATGCTGCTCAGCGGGCAGGATCGCATGCCTGCCGAAGAGGCCTTGCAGCACGGCATCGTCAACGAGGTGGTAGCCGAGGGTAACGCCGTGAAGCGCGGCTTATCGCTGGCGCGCGAGATCGCACTGATGGATCCGGATTCGGTCAGAATGACCAAGCGGGCGATCAACCAGACCTATGAGATCATGGGGCTCGGCAAGGCCCTGCGTATGGGCGCCGATACCTCGATAAAAATCGAAACCCTCGAAACCGAGCTGCGCGGGCGTTTCAACCAGATCCTGCGGAGCGAGGGCATGAAGGCCGCGCTGGCATGGCGTGAGGCGCGGCTAGAACCGGATGCCTGAACACCCTCTCGACCCACTACTGAATCCCGGCAGCATCGCGCTGGTCGGCGCTTCTGACAGACCCGACAGCCCCGGGCAGGTGCTAGCCAGAATGGTGATCGAATCGGATTACACCGGCGAAGTTTACCCGGTGAATCCCGGCTACCCCGAAATACTCGGCCAGACCTGCTACCCCTACCTGGAGTCACTCCCCGTAACCGTCGAGCACGTCATCATCGCACTCGGCAATCAACATCTCGAGAGCGCGCTGCAGGCTGCCATCGATCATGGCGCCCGGGCAGTGACCATCTACTCCAGCGGCGTGCTCGAACAGGACTCCGAACCCCGGCTGATGCAGCGCCTCTCCGTCATGGCGCGGGATGCCGGCGTAATGGTCTGCGGTGTGAACGGTATGGGTTTTTACAACGTTCGGCAGGATTTGTATGCCGGCATCTTCCCGCGCGCGGCCGAAATCATCAAGGGCCGCATCAGCTACATCGCGCAGTCGGGATCGGCGTTTACGACGCTCTGCCACAACGGTTGCCGGCTAGGATTCAACCTGTGCGTCTCGGCCGGTAACGAAATTGCCACCGGCGTTGCCGATTACATGGACTGGTGCCTGGAGCAGCCCGATACCAGTGTTATCGGCCTGTTCCTCGAGACCGTACGCGACCCGCAAGCTTTTGTCGCGGCGCTCGAGAAGGCGAATGACAAGGGCATCCCGGTCGTCGTATTAAAAATCGGCAAATCTCCGCTGAGCGCCGCGATGGCGGTAACCCATACCGGCGCGATCGCCGGCAATCACGCCGCCTTCGAAGCGCTGTTCCGACGCCACGGCGTGATCGAGGTCAAAGACTTCGACGAGATGGCGGCGATCCTGATGCTGCTGCAGTCCGGGCGCGAGGCGACCGACGGCGGCTTTGCCGCGGTCTTCGAGTCCGGTGGCTTCCGTGAATTGATCACCGACGAGGCCCACGAGATGGGAATCGAGTTTGCGGCACTCGAAGACGGCACCATCGAGGCGCTGAAACCGCATCTCGATGCCGGACTCAAGGCGGAGAATCCGCTCGACGCCTGGGGTTCGCATGACCGCTTCGAGGAACGTTTCGAGACCTGCCTGGAATTAATGATGCAGGATCCAAACGTCGCCGCGGGCGCTTTTATCAGTAACTTGCGCGACGGTTATTACCTGTCGGAAGCGATTTACCGGGTGGTCGCGGCGGTGAGCCGCAAGACCGCCAAGCCGATCGCCCTGGCAACCTGCTACGCCGACCTCGCCAATGGCGGGATTTGCCGGCGGGCGCACGAGGCCGGAATTCCGCTGATCGACGGCGCCCGCGAGACGCTGCTCGCCTTTCGCCACCTGTTCGAATATCACCGCTACAGGAGAAACCGATCGCAGGTCGCGAGCGCGAGCAAACTGGATCCGGAACGCGTCGCAGACTGGCGGCAAATAATCGCCGGGCATGCCGATGCATCGCTGGGCGAAGTCGAGGCGCTGCGGTTGATGCAGGACCTCGAGATGCCGGTCGTCAGAAACCAGCAGGTTTCGAACCGGGCGGAACTGCTGTCGGCGGCTAACGCTATCGGTTACCCGCTGGTGCTGAAAACCGCGCAGCCCGGGATCAACCATAAAAGCGACAGCCGGGGCGTGTTCGTCAATATCCAGGCCGAGCCCCAATTGCTTGAACGTTATGACGACCTCTGTGCCCGGCTCGGCCCCGCCGCCCTGCTTTCGCAAATGATCGATGGCGGCGTCGAAATCGCTTTGGGCACGGTAAACGACCCGCAGTTCGGGCCGATCGTCATGGTTGCCGCGGGCGGGGTACTGGTCGAATTGCTATCGGATCGCGCGGTCGCGATGTGCCCCGTCGATCCTCGACAGGCCGAAGCCATGCTCGCGGCCCTCAAGGCAAACCGGCTGTTACTCGGTGTGCGTGGCGAGGCGGCCGCCAACCGGCAGGCGCTGATCGACGCCATCGTCCGCCTGTCGCAAATCGCCTTCGAGCTGCGAGACTGTATTGCCGAAATCGACCTGAACCCGGTCCTGGTAAACCCGGACCAGGCGCTTGCCGTGGATGCATTGATCCTGCGCAAAAAGTCCGTCGCCTCGTGTTAAAACTGATTCGTTCCGAGTGGCAGTTACTGCTGTTCGGATTCCTGATGACCTTCTGGTCATCGCCGGGACAAACCTTTCTGATTTCGCTGTTCAGCGGGGAGCTGCGCGCCGACCTCGGGCTCAGTGACGGCGAGTTCGCAGGCATATATTCGCTGGCGACACTGCTGAGCGCGATCGTCATGATCTGGAGCGGCTCGCTGGTCGACCGGTTCGACCTGAAACGACTGTCACTCGCGATCGTGGTCGGTCTCGCGCTTGGCTGCGGCATGATGTCATTCAGCTACAACGTTATCACCCTGCTGATAAGCCTGTTCCTGCTGCGCCAGCTGGGCCAGGGACTGATGTTTATCGTCAGCGGAACCGCGATGGTGCGCTATCTCGACGAACATAAGGGCAAGGCTTCGGCGCTCGCCAGCATGGGTTACGCGGTAGCGGAAGCGGTTATGCCCAGCCTGCTGGTAGGCTTGCTGCTGTGGGTGGGCTGGCGTCAGAGCTGGCAGGTTGCCGGGATGCTGTTACTGGTATTCATGCTGCCGGCAATACTGTACCTGCTGCGCGGCCATGCGCAGCGGCACGATGCTTACCTGCATCAACTCTCGCAAGAGGCCGGCAATAAGGTGCAGGTTCATCGACGCCGCCAGTGGACACGCGCGGAAGTCCTGCGCGACCGGTATTTTTACCTGTTCGCGCCCGGCCTGATGTCGCAGCCGCTGATGTTTACCGGGTTTATCTTCCACCAGGTGCACCTGGTCGAGTCCAAGGGCTGGCCATTGATCGCCTGGGCCGCGCTTTTTTCACTCTATGCCATGGTGTCGGTAGGCACCAAGCTCGTCTCCGGCGTGCTGATCGATCGCTACGGCGCTATTTGTATGGTTCCTCTGGTAGCCCTGCCGATGGGTATCGGCCTTGTTATCCTTGCATTTTCGACCAGCCTGATGGGGGGAGCCCTGTTCCTGGTGTTGACCGGCATCACGGTCGGCTACCAGTCGACCACGACCGCGCCGTTCTGGTCCGAGATGTACGGCAACAGGCATCTCGGCTCGATCAAATCGCTCGGCGCCGCGGCCATGGTTTTCTGTACCGCGCTATCGCCAGTCCTGATCGGCTGGCAGATCGACATCGGCACCGAGATGCAGACGCTTGCCCTGGCCGCCGCGGCCTACATCTTCGTCACCTCGGCGCTCGCCTATTACGCCTATCGAACCCGGCCAGCCTCGATCGCCTAGGCGCCCAGGATATACCTTAACTATCTGCCGCTACGGCCACCACGACCAGCACGTGGTAATCCTGCTTGCTACAGCCCGGTACCGGGGGCATGGGATCCCCCGCGGATACGCGAAAATCAGACGACGACGCCCGCGCGGGCGAACAGGAATTTTCGCCAGCCGCCGGGGTGTAGCGCGCCGAACGGCAGCCCAGGTGAGTCACGTCATACAGATTTGCGTCCCGGTTGAGTTCCCAGCGCCGATTGCCATCCTCGTCCGAGGGATATATTTCCCGGGCGGTAGCGGAAATTGCGGCGGCTCCATGATCCGGCCGTTTTCCTCCAGCCACCAGTCCTGGCTGTCGAATTGCCACTTCGCCGGAGCTAATCCGCCCGCGGCCTGCAGCTGCTCGAAGCTCTTCAGGGGCACGCCTCTCGGTCCTGGATCCAGGGTCCACAGACCCCAGGTTTGCGCGTTATTGCCGGAAGTCGCATCGGGATCGCCAAGGGCCGCGATGTATTGAGTCGGAACCCGCTTGAATTGCGGTTGGTAGCCTTCGGCAGCATAAGCAACCGGCATCTGCAGTGCAATTGTCATCAACAGGCCCAGCGCCAGCAGCAAGCGCCCGCCATTCGACGTCTGTGGTTTCATTTATCGTCCTTATTCGGTCAGGTTAACGAGTTCTATACGAGTAGTGCCACAGCGTGGATCACCCGCCGGCAACGGCGAGGGTCGACGCAAATCCTTGCCAGCAGAGATGAGGCCGATCTCGCTGTCAGGAAGATTTAATCGACGATGAATCCCTGCCCCGTCAGGCAGCCTCCCCGGGCATTAAGAGCCGCAATGTTATCGCTTTGCGCAGTCCTTTGCTATGCGCGCGCGGAAGCCCCGCATGATAATCGGGGTCAGTGGGTTATCGGGCGCTGTCGGCGCCGGTACCGGTCAGGGAACATTCCTCCGCCCGCTGGAATCGATGCACTTCGGCTTCCGAGCCATGACCTACCAGCGCGACCAGCGCCTGGCCAAGCTGGGTCCGGCAGCAGAAAAACACTGGCGCCAGGTGATGGCTTTACTCAGCGAGGAAATCGAATTCTAGCGGCCGTGCCTCAGGCGCGACTGCCGCCATCCAGTACCAGCGGGTAACCGGTGATGAATCGCGCCGAATCGCTACAGGCGTAGAGCACCATGTCCGCGACTTCCTCGGCGCTACAGACCCGGTTGAGCGGCACTCCCTCGGCGGACTCCCTGAGCCCGACCTCGGCATCGAGCCCCCGGTCGCGAAATTCTCCGCGCAACATCGGGGTATCGACGTCGCCGGGACAAATTGGCACGATGCGAACGCCCGCGCGCGCGTAGTCGAGCGCCATCGCACGCGTCATCTGCAGCACCGCGCCTTTGCTCGCGCAGTAGGCGGTCAGGTGATAACTGCCGCTCAAGGCCGCATCCGAGGCGATATTCACAATCGTTCCCTTGCTTTCACGTAAATGCGGTAACGCGGCCCGGCAAATGTAAAACATGCCGTTGACGTTGACGTTCATTGTTTCCAGCCACTGCTCGTCGGTGGTTTCCTCGGCGGTCGCATGGTAAATGACGCCGGCGCTATTGACGACGATATCGAGACCGCCGAGGATGCCGACGGTCTCGCTTACGATGGTGTCGCACTGCTTGCGCTTGCCGATATTGCCGGCGACAAAAGCGATACTGTCGCGAGCGCCCTGGCAACGCTCCATGATGTCGCGGGCACGCTCCCGGTTACGACCGGTAATCACGACCCTGGCGCCCGCCTCGACGAAGGCCAGCGCGCTCGCCGCGCCCATACCCGAGGTGCCGCCGGTAATCAGCACGCGCCGCTTTTTGAAGTTGAACCGTATCGACGCCTTGCCCATTTTAGCTAGCCCGCCATCGCCCCGGTAATCGCCTTCAGTTCGAGGAACTCTTCGAGTCCCCACCTGCCTTTTTCGCGCCCGTTACCGGACTGCTTGTAGCCGCCGAACGGCGTATCGGTGGTGCCGCCGACGTAGTTGATTGCAACCTGCCCGGCACGCAGCCGCCTGGCAACCAGCTTGGCGCGTTCCATCTCGGTCGAACAAACGTAGGCCGAGAGGCCGTATACGGTAGCGTTGGCGATGGCCACGGCCTCGTCCTCGGTATCGTAACCAATAATCACCAGCACCGGCCCGAAGATTTCCTCGCGCGCGATCGTCATACTGTTATCGACCTTGGCAAAAACGGTCGGCTTGACGTAATAACCCGTCGACAAATGTTCCGGGCGACCGGTACCGCCGGTAACCAGGGTCGCACCCTCGTCGATCCCCTGCTGGATCAGGCCCTGGATCTTGTCGAACTGGGCCTGGTTAACCACCGGACCGATGTGGTTGCCGTGACTGGCGGGGTCATCGACGCCGATGCTTTCGGCTGCGGCGCACGCCGCCTCGATCGCCTGCTCCATGTCGGCGTTCGGCACCAGCATGCGCGTCGGTGCGTTGCAGGACTGGCCGCTGTTTCCCATCATGTAATGAACGCCCTCGGTGACCGCCGCGACGATGTCGGCATCCCTCAGAATAATATTGGGCGACTTGCCGCCGAGCTCCTGGCCGACACGCTTGACCGTATCCGCAGCCGCCTTCGCGACCGCAATGCCGCCACGGGTCGAGCCGGTGAACGACATCATATCGATACCCGGGTGCTTCGACATGGCCTCGCCGACCACCGGGCCGTAGCCGTTGACCAGGTTGAATACACCCGCGGGCACGCCGGCTTCGCGCAGCACCTCGGTGAAGATCATCGCATCCAGCGGTGACTCCTCGCTGGGTTTCAGCACCATGGTGCAACCAGCGGCGAGCGCCGGCATCACCTTGACCGCGACCTGGTTCATCGGCCAGTTCCACGGCGTGATCATGCCGCAGACGCCAATTGGTTCGTAACGCAGTATCATGTCGTCTTCGATCGTTTCGAAGGGGAAATTCAACAGGGCCTTGATTGCACTCTTGATGTGACCATGGCCCAGCTTGGCCTGCGATCCGCGTGCGAGATCGATCGGGGCACCCATTTCATCGGAGATCGCCTGCGCGATGTCGTCGAAGTAATCTTTGTATGTCGCGCGAATTTTCTCTAGCAGTTCGATCCGCTGCTGCACGCTCCATTGCGAATAGCTGGTGAACGCGTCGCGCGCGGCGGCCACGGCGCGATCGACATCCTCCGGGCTACCGGCGCTGATCTGGGTAAAGGCCTTTTCGGTGGCGGGATTGATAACGTCGATGGTCGCGGGCGTCAACGGGTCGACCCATTCGCCATCGATAAAAAACTTGAGGTGATCCATGATGTGCCGCGAAGCGCATTTTTGTGCAAGTAAATTCTCAAAAATCCTGCAGTAAGCGCGTCGTTTCCGGATCCAGGAAACCGGTCACCGTGGCCTCGGTCTCGAGCTGTAGCGCGGTTTCGATCGACTGTGTCGCCACCTGGTTCAAAACCCGCTTGATCGCACGCGACGAATGCAGCGGCAGCGTTGCCAGCCGCGATGCCAGCGCCCGCGCCTCTGCCAGCAGCGTATCGTCGTCGAGCACTCGCCAGGCAATACCCATATCCTGCAGCGCCGCGGCGTCGTAACGTTCGCCCAGCAGCAACATTTCGCGCGCCTTGTTGAGCCCCACCATCGCCGGCAGCAGCGACGTGATGCCACCGGTTACCAGCAGGTTCAGCGAAACCTCGGGGAAAAACGCCCTCGCGCTGCGGCCCCAGAGAGAAAAATCACAGTTGAGCGCCCATTCGAAACCGCCGCCAACGGCCCAGCCCTGGATCGCGCCGACCACGATTTTTTCCCCGAACAGTATCTCGCGCGTCGCCT
>JAACFA010000170.1 GCA_009937625.1 Gammaproteobacteria bacterium
TCGTCGGATTCAGCATAGGTCGCCGCCGGAATCCGCTCGTTGACCGGCTCGATCAGGCCCACGGTCTCCGGCAACGCGATAAATTCCGCGGCGCCGGCAACGGCTTCGTCGATGCGCGCGCAGACCCAGTCGACATTGGCCTCGATATCGCGCGTCGCGGTATTCTGGATACAGGCGACGCGCAATTCAGTCATGCCGCAGCACCTCCTCGGGGTCGTGGAAATCATAGCCGAGATCATGGGCTACTTCGCGCTGGGTGATCTTGCCCTTGTGCACATTGAGCCCGTCGCGCAGCCAGCGGTCCTCCATCAGCGCCTTGCGGTAGCCCTTGCCGGCGAGCGCCAGCACGTGCGGCAAGGTGACGTTGTTGAGCGCGTAGGTCGAGGTGCGCGGCACGCCGCCCGGCATATTGGCCACGCAGTAATGCACAACGTCGTCGACGATATAGGTCGGTTCGGCATGCGTCGTCGGCTTCGAAGTTTCGCAACAGCCACCCTGGTCGATAGCGACATCGACGATGACCGCGCCGGGCTTCATTGCCTTGACCATCTCGGCGGTAACGAGCTTGGGGGCTTCGGCGCCGGGAATCAGTACGCCACCAATCACCAGGTCGGCATCCAGCACGTGGCGTTCCACCGCATCCTGGGTCGAAAACACGGTATTGGTGCTGCGTCCAAACTGCTTCCAGTGCGCCTCGATGGCCTCCGGGTTGCGGTCGATGACCCAGACATCGGCGCCCATGCCGACCGCGATGTGCGTCGCGTGCGTGCCGACCACGCCGGCGCCGAGAATGACCACCTTGGCCGGATCGACTCCCGGCACGCCGCCGAGCAGCATGCCGAGACCGCCGTGCGGATGCTCCAGGCAATAGGCGCCCGCCTGGATCGCCATGCGCCCGGCAACCTTCGACATAGGCGCCAGCAGCGGCAGGCCGCCATGCGGCGAAGTTACGGTCTCGTAGGCGATGCAGGTGGCGCCGCTGGCAACCAGGTCTTTGGTCTGCTCCGGGTCCGGCGCCAGGTGCAGGTAGGTAAACAGCACCTGCCCCTCGCGCAGCATCGCGCGTTCAGTCGCCTGCGGCTCCTTGACCTTCACCACCAGCTCCGCGCGCGCGAAGATTTCATCGGCTGAATCGATGATTTCGGCACCAATCTGGGCATACTCGGCGTCGCCGACGCCGATGCCGTCGCCGGCATTGGACTGGACCATGACCTGGTGACCGTGCTTGATCGCTTCGCGTACGCTCGCCGGCGCCATACCGACACGATACTCGTGATTCTTGATTTCCTTGGGAACGCCTATCAACATGACAATAAACCACCGTGATTGCAGGATTGAAAACGCGAAGGTAATTGAGCACCGCACACCAGACTAGTGCCAGCAATATTAATTTGCTGTACCAGAAACATTGCATTCCAAATTATTTCAATCTTGCTAGAATAGCCCGTTCTATGTCAGCGACTAATACACACAACCAGCTCGTCGATCGTTTCGGGCGCACCGTCAGCTACGTACGCCTGTCGGTTACCGATCGTTGCGATCTGCGCTGCGTCTACTGCATGCCGGAAAAAATGAAATTCGTGCCGCGCACGCAGTTGCTGACACTGGAAGAAATGGAGAGCGTGGGACGCGCTTTCATCAAACTCGGCGTCGACAAAATACGCATTACCGGCGGCGAACCGCTGGTGCGGCAGAACATCATGCAACTGTTTCGCAACCTCGGTGAAATCGACGGCCTGCGCGACCTGACGCTGACGACCAACGCCACCCAGCTGGTGAAATACGCGCGACCGCTGAAGGACGCCGGGGTCACGCGAATCAACGTCAGTCTCGACACGCTGCGACCCGATCGCTTTCGCGACATGACCCGGGTCGGCGAACTGAAGAAGACCCTGGACGGCATCGACGCCGCAATCGCCTGCGATTTCGAGCAGATCAAGATCAACACCGTGGTCTTGCGCAACCACAACCACGATGAAATTCTCGACCTGGTCAATTATTGTATCGAGCGCGGCATCGACGTCAGTTTCATCGAGGAAATGCCGCTCGGCCAGAACGATCATCACGACCGCGCCGTGGCCTATTACTCCAGCGACCAGATACTCGAGGACCTGCAGCAGCATTTCGAGCTCATGCCGAGCACGATGACGACCGCCGGCCCGACGCGTTACTACCGCCTGGGCGGGCACGACAATACCCGGGTCGGGTTTATTTCACCGCATAGCCATAATTTTTGCGACAGCTGCAACCGGGTGCGCGTCACGGCCGAGGGCCGCCTGCTGCTTTGCCTGGGCCAGGAGCACTCGATGGATTTGCGCCACGTCATTCGCTCCCACCCGGGTGAGCCGGAGGCGCTGGAACAGGCGCTGGTCGACTCGATGCAGATCAAGCCCAAGGGGCACGACTTTAACCTCAACTCCCAGGAAATTCTGCTGCGCCATATGAATATGACCGGAGGCTGAGGCCAGTTGGAAATGACCTCCCCGGTTACACAGCGGCGCCTGCCCGAACTAAGCGACGCCGGTCTCAAGGCGACCGCCAACGTGGTTGCCCGCAATGAGTACGGCGAACCCGTCGAAGGCGCCATCGCGGTCGAACGCGCGCTCACCATTTACCTCGACAAACGCGAAATCGTAACGCTGATGACGCTCGGCAATCATCCCGAGCTGCTGATCCTCGGCTGGCTGCGCAACCAGCGCATGATCGACGATATCGAGGCGATCAAGGCAATCCAGGTCGACTGGGAAACCGAATCGGTCGCGATCGTGACCCATGACGGCATCGAAAACCTCGATCGCAGGCTCGAACGCAAGACCGTCACCACCGGCTGTGGCCAGGGCACCGTGTTCGGCGACCTGATGGAGGACATCGACCAGATATCGCTGCGCCAGCCCGCCCTCAGGCAGTCATCCATTTATGCTCTGCTCAACAAGCTCAACGAATACAATGAAATCTACAAGAACGCCGGCGCCGTGCACGGCTGTGCCCTGTGCAGCGAGGCGCTCGGCATCGAGCAGTTCATCGAGGACGTGGGACGCCACAACGCGGTGGACGCGATTGCAGGCCACATGTGGCTTAACGACGTCACCGGTGAAGACAAGCTGTTTTATACCACCGGCCGCCTGACCTCGGAAATGGTCATCAAGGTCGCGCTAATGGGAATCCCGGTGCTGCTGTCGCGCTCTGGCATTACCGCGATGGGGCTGGAAATTGCGCAAAAGGTCGGCGTCACGCTGATCGCGCGCGCCAAGGGCCGTCATTTCATGGTCTACCACGGCGGTGAAACCATCGAATACGATCAAATCCCACCGGCGCGACCGCGGCACCCGCAAAAAAAAGACAGCCACAGCTCGCCGGACTGAATAAGCAGACACAGGTCGTGTCATGCTTTCTTTAAAAAATGATTTAGTATCACCTAACTTGCTGATCTACTTGGGTGAGTAATCATCCTGCCGGGGTACCATCATGACCACAGAGCCGTTTCGATCCAACCGCGTACTGCAGGCGTTGGTGCTGTGGTTGATCACGCTATGGATTATCACGGCAATCAAACCGCTCTACCCGCGCGACTGGCTGCTGGAAAACCTGCTGGTCTTCATCTGGAGCGCGCTGCTGGTTTTCACCTACCGCCGCTTCCAGTTCTCCAACCTTGCCTACGGGTTATTCGTTGTATTCCTGAGCCTGCACCTCGCGGGCGCACACTACACTTACGCGGAGACGCCATTCGGATTCTGGCTGCAGGACTGGTTCGGGTTCGAGCGCAATCACTACGATCGCATCGTGCATTTCGCGTTCGGCCTGCTGCTGGCCTATCCGATGCGCGAAATCATGCTGCGCACATCGGGGCTCAAGACTTCGTGGTCTTACTTCATCACACTGAACTGCATCATGGCTTTCAGCGCGGTCTACGAAATCATCGAAGCGGTTACCGCGATCATCGTCAGCCCGGAACTGGGTGCCGCCTATCTCGGCACCCAGGGCGATGAATGGGACGCGCAGAAAGATGCAGCACTCGCCGCCCTCGGCGCAAGCATAGCGATGCTAATTACCTGGGGATACACAAGACGCCAGGCGCGTCAAACCACGTGACTATCGCAAACAAATCGGCTACTTATTTTTCGCGCAACCGCGGCATCAGTTCGACCAGGTTGCAGGGGCGCGTGCGGTAATCGAGCTGGGTTGCGATCAATTTCGTCCAGGCGTCCTTACAGGCGCCGGAGGAACCCGGCAGGCAAAAGATATAGGTACCATTGGCGACCCCGGCAATCGCACGCGACTGCAACGTCGAGGTGCCGATAGTCTGGTAGGACAGGCTACGGAAAGTTTCCCCGAAACCGTCGATAACCTTGTCGAGCAGCGGCGCCACGGCCTCCGGCGTGCCGTCGCGGCCGGTGACCCCGGTGCCGCCGGTAGTCAGCACCACTTGCAGGCCCTCGTCGGCAATCCAGCGCGAGACCACTTCTCGAATGCGGTACTTGTCGTCCGGCACGATGGTTTTTTCCACGAGCCGATGCCCGGCCTCGGTGAGATACCCGACCAGCAGCGGGCCCGATTTATCGCTGGCCTCGTCGCGGCTGTCGGACACCGTCAGCACCGCGATATTCAGCGGAATGAAGTCGCGCTCCTCGCTCATCAATCTCAGTACCTTATTTCGTCTTCGATCGACAGGGCGTCGTCGATCAGGTCACATTCCAGCGTTATCTTGACCCGTACCGGGTTACCATCGAGCCGACCTTCGTTATTGGCCAGGTCGACGGCGCGTTCTATTTCGCGTTGCGACGTGATGCCGACTTTTTTCAGGAATTTGCGAATCGACATGTTCAGCACTTCTTCGTCCATTACTGCCTCGTTCAAGTTTAACAGGATTCGGCATTTTACCCGTTTTACCTGGCCGCCCCAATGAATATTCGACGCGCACCGCCAGGGATTGCTAAACTGCGCCTCCCTAAAAAATGGATCCGAAGGATTTCACCAGATGTCAGGAAATCTGCTGCCCGCCCCGGCGACGCGACTGTGTGCAAGCCAGGCACTCGTCAACCAGGCGCCGCTGCCCCGGTCGACCACGATCACCATCGTCGTCGCTGGCCTCGCGGAGCGCCTGTTAGCCGGGCTCGAGGGCGTCAAATGAGTACCACGGTCAAGGACATTACCGCGGTCATCCTCGCCGGCGGCCAGGGCCGGCGCATGGGCGGACAGGACAAGGGATTGATCGAGTTCGGCGGCAAGCCGCTGGTCGAGATCCTGATAGCGGAACTCGAGCGTCAGTCACTCGATATCGTGATAAACGCCAACCGCAACCTGGATCGATATCGAGACTATGGTTTCCCGGTGATTAGCGACTTCCTGCAGGATTACCAGGGCCCGCTGGCCGGCTTTGCCAGCGCGATGGACAGTGTCGACACCGCATTCATCCTGACCCTGCCCTGTGACGGGCCACAGCTTGCCGCCGATTACGCCGCGCGCTTCATTGCCAGCCAGCAACAAAGCGGTGCGCCGATCTGCGTCGCTTTCGACGGCGAGCGCCTGCAGCCGGTGCACGCGCTTATAAAAGTGGATTTGCGCGCGAGCCTCGGTCAGTTTCTCGATAGCGGCGACCGCAAGATCGACCGCTGGTACGCGTTGCATGACTACGTGCATACCGATTTTTCCGATTGCCGCGAGATTTTCCAAAACATCAACACGCCTGCAGATCGACAAACCCTGCAGGCCGGCCACTAGTATGCAAGCAGATATTCCCATTCTCGGCTTCAGCGCCTGGAGCGGCACCGGCAAGACGACGCTGCTGCGACGATTGATCCCGGCACTCAAGGCACGCGGTTTGCGCGTTTCGGTTATTAAGCACGCGCATCACCATTTCGATCTCGACTTTCCGGGTAAGGATAGTTACGAGCTGCGCAAGGCCGGCGCCGACCAGACCGTCATCTGCACTACCACACGCATGGCGATGATTACCGAGTTCGAGCACCCGGGAGAAGAGCCCGACCTGCAGCAAATCATCGCCTCGCTGGATACTTCGCGGGTCGACATGATCCTGGTCGAAGGCTACAAGGATATTCACTTCCCCAAGATAGAGCTGCACCGTGCCGAACTGGGAAAGCCCTACCTGTATACCGGGGACAATTCGATAATCGCGCTGGCCTGCGACGGCATTCCGCCGGAAGGCATCGAAATTCCTGTATTCGATATCAACGACGTCGAGTCGGTCGCAGATTTCATATTCGAAGATTACTGTCGCGATGGCCGAAATTCCTGACAATTCCTGTACACTGGCCCGAACCAGTGGATGACGATCGGGTTCAAGCGTAAATGAGTCATGCCAGACCAATAGTGACGACATTGCTAATAATGGTTTGGGCCAGCATGCCCGCCTCTGCCGGC
>JAACFA010000171.1 GCA_009937625.1 Gammaproteobacteria bacterium
GACAAAATCGAGTTCCTCGAAGGTGCTGAGCAAGCGATGCACGGTCGCCGCAGGCATCCCCAGCTGGTAAGACAGGTCGGTCAGATGCATCCCGCTATCCGATTCGGACAGTCGTTCGAGCAGGGTCAGCGCGCGCGTCAACGACTGATTTTTACCGTCGCGCGCGCGTGATTTCGCGCCCGGGGGTCGGCCCCGCTTTCGAGCAATGCTGGCTACCGCATTCGTCATAACGCGCAACCTAACACCGGAACCTACCCGGAACCTGTCTACAAGCGACAATGGTCAAATTAAAAATATATTCCAAAATAGCTATCATATCTACACATTAAATATCTAAGTTACTGTTTTTAATATATTTAATTTCAAGGCGCGGGATTATTTCATAATTTCCATAAAATGGAAATATTTTCCATGGGATATATTGCTCTAACCCCGATGCGGTGTCGATCATGAACGCGACGCAACCGCCTGACCCGGCTTCTTTCCCTGCTTGCGCGATATTCCGGGCCATCTGCGTCAGGCAACTTGATCGGCAACAACCTCCCTGGCCGGGCTAAAATCGCGACAGCGTGACCTCGAGCCAAGAATTTTTCTTACAATTCAATAACATTGAGCCATAATGTCAGATTAAACCCTTACTTTGCGTGGAGACAGAATGCGGATTGCAGTTTATGGCAGCGGCGGTGTAGGCGGCTATTTCGGTGGCCGGCTGGCACAGTTCGGCCAGGATGTGGTTTTCATTGCGCGTAATGAAACCCTGACGGCACTACGCTCGCAGGGGCTGAAGGTCGGCAGCATCGCCGGCGACTTCAGTATCGACAAGGTCCAGGCCACCAACAAACCGGCCGAGGTCGGCATCGTCGACTACGTGCTGTGCTGCGTCAAGAGCTGGCAGGTCCCGACCGCGGCCAGGGCGATGAAACCGATGGTAGGCCCCGACACGCTGGTCGTGCCGTTACAAAACGGCGTCGAAGCCCCTTACCAGCTGGGCGAGGTGCTCGACCCGGCTAACGTACTGGGTGGACTATGCGCCATTGTCGCGTTCATGGCGGGCCCCGGGCACGTCAAGCATAGCGGTGCAAACCCGCTGATTCGCTTCGGCCACCTGGATAATCATGCCGATCCGCGGGTCAACACTCTGTCCGAGATATTCAATCACTGCAGCGGCGTCAAATCGAGCATTCCGGACGACGTGCTGGTGGCGATGTGGCAGAAGTTCATGCTGATTACGCCCTGGAGCGGACTCGGCGCGGTATCTCGCGCGCCGCTTGGCGTGTTGCTGGAACAGCCGGAAACGCGAGAACTGCTGATCCAGGCCACCGAGGAAATCTATCAACTGGGGCTTGCCCGGGAAATCGACCTGCCGGAAGACAGTGTCGCGCGGACGATCAAGACGCTCGAGGATATACCGCCGAACTCGACCACGTCGATGCAGCGCGACCTGGTGCGCGGGCGACCCTCGGAACTGGATGCCCAGAACGGGGCCGTGGTGCGTCTGGCCCACGAGGTCGGCCTCGAGACGCCGATAAATCGCTTCCTGCTCTACAGCCTGCGCTCGCTCGAGCTGCGCGCACGCGGGGCGCTCAGCTTCAACCGGCGCTCGTCACCGCGCTAGCTCGCAAACCCGCTCTCCGGGCTAGGAATCCTGGCGCGGCCTACGACTGAAGGCCTTGTATTCCCGGCGCCGCGGATGCAGCACGAACTCGGTGTAGCCGTTGGCAAACTCTCTACCCTTGAACACCAGGTCGAGCGCGCCCTGGAAAGCGATACTGTTGTCGAAGTCCGGCGCCATATTGCGATACTCGGGATCGCCCGCGTTCTGCCGATCGACGATTTCCGCCATTTTCTCGAAAACCTGGTGCACCTGTTCATCGGTGGTAATTCCATGATGCAGCCAGTTGGCAATATGCTGGCTCGAAATGCGCAAGGTGGCGCGATCTTCCATCAGGTATACGTCGGAAATATCGGGCACCTTGGAACAGCCAACGCCCTGCTCGATCCAGCGCACCACGTAACCGAGAATGCCCTGGGCATTGTTTTCGAGCTCGCGTATCAGGTCACCCTGGTTGATTTTGCGCCCATCCAGCAACGGGATCGTCAGAATATCGTCGAGGCTGGCGCGCGCGCAGTTGACCAGCTGTTGCTGGCGCGCAACGACATCGACCTGGTGATAATGCATCGCATGCAGGCAGGCGGCCACCGCCGAGGGCACCCATGCGGTGCTGGCGCCGGCGCGCGGATGCGCGATCTTCTGCTCCATCATCGCCGCCATGTTGTCAGGCGCGGCCCACATGCCCTTGCCGATTTGCCCGTGTCGGGGCAGCCCGGTTTCGAGCCCGATATCGACATTCCAGTCCTCGTAGGCGAGCAGCCAGCGGGATGACTTGATTTCATTCTTCGGGATGACCGCGTCGGCCTCCATGCTGGTGTGAATCTCGTCGCCGGTACGGTCGAGAAAACCGGTATTAATGAACACCACGCGATCGCTGGCGACCCGGATGCATTCTTTCAGATTGACCGTGGTGCGGCGCTCCTCGTCCATGATGCCGATCTTGAGGGCGCCGGACTCGATACCGAGCGCGTCTTCGACCATGGCAAACAGCTGCACCGCGGCCGCGACTTCCTCCGGCCCGTGCATCTTGGGCTTGACGATATAGACGCTGCCGGTACGGCTGTTGCTGAATTCGCCGTTGCCGAGCAAATCGTGCTTGGCGGCGAGCGCGGTGACCATCGCGTCGAGAAAAGTTTCCGGTACTTCCTCGCCACCACAGGTGACCGCGTCGGTGTACATATGCGTGCCGACATTGCGCACGAACATCAGGCTGCGTCCCGGCAGTCGAAAACTCTCGCCACGCGGCGAAAGGTACTCGGGGTCGGGGTTCAGGCTGCGCTCCAGCGCCTCGTCGCCGCGCATCACGGTGGTCTTGAGATCGCCCTTCATCAGGCCCAGCCAGTTGCGGTAGACCCGCACCTTGTCTTCCGCGTCGACCGCGGCCACCGAGTCCTCGCAATCCATGATGGTGGTAATCGCCGACTCGATGCGCACGTCGTAGATATGGGCCAGATCGCCCTGGCCGATGTAATAGCCCTCGCCGATCAGCAGTTCGATGTGGAGGTTGTTGTGCCGGAACAGGAGCGCGCTGGGCTCGTTCGGATCACCGCGATACCCGGCGAAGCATTCGCGCCAGCCGAGCTCGGTCTTACTGCCGTCTCCCATCACCGCGACCAGCTTGCCCGAGGTCACCTGGTAGCGAATCACGTAGCTGTGACTGCCGACCGCGAGCGGTACCGCCTGGTCGAGAAAATCGCGCACGTAGCGGATAACCTGCTGACCGCGTACCGGGTTGTATTTCGCAGTTTTCTTGCAGCCCTCGACTTCGAGAATGATATCGGTGCCATAGAGCGCATCGTAGAGGCTGTACCAGCGGGCGTTGGCCGCGTTGAGCGCATAGCGCGCGTTGTCTACCGGCACCACCAGTTGCGGGCCGGCAATGACGCCTACCTCGTCATCGACGTTCGGCGTGGTGACCTGAAAATCGCCTCCCTCCGGCACCAGGTAACCGATTTCCTCGAGATAAGCCTTGTACTCGGCGGCATCGATGCGTCCAAAATGGTTTTTATGCCAGGCATCGAGTTTGGCCTGCATGTCGTCTCGCAGCTGCAGCAGGCGACGGTTGTCAGGGCCCATTTTCTGGTTGATGTCGGCAAAGGCCTGCCAGAACGCGGCGCTATCGACGCCGGTCCCGGGCGCTACTTCCTTGTCGACTAGATCGTACAGGTCGCGGTCGACGCTAAGACCGCTGATTTCAATTCGGCTGCTCATCGGTATTACTTCCAGTTATTGTTTTAATCGGGAGTTCGCTCCCGTATTTCAGCATCGCAGTATATCCCGACAAACGAGGAAAACCAGTGACCTGTGCCTAGTATTGGGAAGCTTTATAGGCAGGTTTAAACACTCTGGGGCATCGCCACCGCCCTGGAACGTCGCTGCCTGAGCGTCCATGCGGCGTTCAGCGCGAGGGTCGACAGCACGATGGAGCCACCGACCAGAGTATAGATACCGGGTTTTTCACCGAGCGCCAGCCACACCCAGACCGGCCCCAGCACCGATTCCAGCAGCAATAGCAGGCCGACCTCGGGCGCCGGAATATAGCGTGGGCCGATAAACATCAGCGCGCTGCCTAGCGGCACCATGTAAACACCCATGATCAGCAAGTAGCCCAGGTCGGATTGCGTTATCGACAGGGGCGCGGCCAGCGGCAGCACCAGTAACGCGGTCAGTATCCCGCTGCAGGATATCGCCGCAAAGGTCGAGGCGTCCGGAAACCGGCGCACGAAACTGAAGCCGCAGGCCAGAAAAAAAGCGCCCAGCAGCGCGAACATGTCGCCGAGACGGCTGCTCGCCTGATCATCGCTACCCGTTGCGATGACTGCGATGCCAAACGCCACCAGTCCGATCGCGATCAGCGTGCGGGTTTCTATTTTCTCTTTCAGCAGCACGCGACTGATGATGGCGGCGAACAACGGCGTCGTGCTGAGGATAATCAGAGTATTGGCGACGCTGGTATGGGTGATCGCGAAAATGAACGAAATCGTGCCCAGCGAGTAGGCGACGACCTTTAACAGCGCGGCGCCCTTCAGGGTTTTATACTGCTGCCAGACCCGGTTCGGGCAGGTAAACCCGAGCACCAGCCACATGCCGAACGACAGCAACAGCGCACGCCAGAAAATCATGGTCCAGTGATCGGCAACGATAAGACGCGTCAGCAGGCCGTCGGGAGAAATAATCAGGACGCCGCAGGCCGTGATCAGCAGACCTTTCGCATGAGTCGATAACATGCGCGGAATTTTAGGGTTATTCGGAGATCTTCGCTCGCATTTTTTCCCAGGGCGCTCAACCGCTATGCAGATTCGCCGCGGCGTTACGCGATAACCGACCTGCGATAGCCGACCGCGGCGCAAATCGGTTTAACTTTGGCGAGTACAGGCATTGCTTTTTAGGCGGATCATGGCGAAGATACGGGCAGCCCGATCGAAAGCGCCGGTCGTGCGGTATGCGGCGCAAGGACCAGTGGCAGAAACCGATAACCAATCAACAACAAATCGTAGCCCAGCTATTTTGACCAGCAACAACAAGTCCCGCAGCGGCGCCGAGGTTTTAATCGACGCGCTCAAGATCAACGCGGTCGAGCGTATCTTCTGCATCCCGGGGGAAAGCTACCTCGCGGCGCTGGACGCGCTGTTCGATCGCAGCGAAATCTCGCTCGTCGTCTGCCGCAACGAAGGCGGCGCGGCCTACATGGCCGAGGCCGATGGCAAGCTTACCGGCCGACCCGGCGTGTGCTTCGTCACGCGCGGCCCCGGTGCCACCAACGCCAGCGGCGGGCTGCACGTGGCGCTGCAGGATTCGACGCCGATGATCCTGCTGATCGGGCAGATAGCGCGCAAGGATCTCGATCGCGAGGCTTTCCAGGAAATCGATTACCGCCGCATGTTTTCAGAGGTCGCCAAGTGGGTCGCGCAGATCGATGATGCCGACCGCATCCCGGAGTACCTCAATCGCGCCTTCAGCGTCGCCACCAGCGGACGCCCGGGGCCGGTGGCACTGGCGCTGCCCGAGGACATGCTCACCGATATGACCGACAGCGGCGACGCGGGGCAATGGCGCAGGGTTCAGACCAGCCCCGCCAGTGAAGATGTGCGGCAGGCTGTCGCAATGCTCGCCGACGCCGAGCGACCCATCATCATCGTCGGCGGCAGCGGCTGGAGCGACACGACACGCCAGCAGCTGCAGGCATTCGCCGAGGCTTACGCGATCCCGGTCGCCAATTCGTTCCGCTGCCAGGATTATTTCGACAACGAGCACCCCAACTATGCCGGCGATCTCGGGCTCGGCGTCAATCCCGCGCTCACCGGGCGCATCGCCGATGCCGACTGTATGCTGGTGATCGGCGCGCGCCTCGGCGAAATGACTACTGGCGGATTCAAGCTAATCGATATTCCCTGTCCGCGCCAGCGCATGATACACGTGCACGCGGGCGCGGAAGAGCTCGGCCACATCTACCAACCCGAGCTGGCGATCAACGCCAGTAGCGAGCGCTTCGTCGACGCGCTGGCGAACCTCGAACCCGGTTCGGCGCCAGACGATGCGCGCCGGCAGCAGGCGGCGCAGGCGCACCAGGACTACCTCGCCTGGAACCACTCGATCGAGGTCGACGGCGAGCTCCAGTTTTCCGATATCATTCACAGCATCAGAAACCAGACCGACAACGACGCCATTATCTGTAACGGCGCCGGCAACAATACCGGCTGGCTGCATCGTTTTTTCCGCTACCGTAAATATCGAACCCAGCTGCCGCAATTGCCGCCAAGATGCGCTACCCCGAGCGCTGCGTGGTGGCGGTTTGCGGCGACGGTGACTACATGATCAACGGCCAGGAACTGGCAACCGCGATGCAATACCGGGTGAACATCATCCTCATCGTGGTCAATAACGGCATCTATGGCACGATCCGCGCCCACCAGGAACGCGAGTACCCGGAGCGCGTGATCGGCACCGACATGATCAATCCCGATTTTGTCGCGCTGGCCGAGGCGCATGGCGCCCACGGCGAGCGGGTGGTCAGGACCAGCGAGTTCGAAGCCGCCTTCGAACGCTGCCTGGCTGCATCGAGGCCCGCCCTGATCGAGATTCAGATGGCTCCCGAAATCCTGACTCCGACGACGACGGTGCAAAGCCTGCGCGCCGCGAAAACCTGAAATCCGTGCATTTCAATAGTATAATCCGCGCTCTTCGTCGCATAAGCCGAGCCTTCCGTTATGGAAATTGAGCAGCTACTAGCACAGAGTTTGCAGTTACTCGGTCTGGGCATGGGCGCGGTCTTCATCATCCTGATTCTGTTGATCGGGCTCATTTCCATCGTATCGAAAATCGTTCCGGATGAAGTCAGCAGCGTTGCGGCTGCGCCGGCGGTAAAGCCTGCCGTCAACAACGACCACATCGCCGCGCTCACGTCGGCCATTCACCAATATCGAAAGCGCAGGTAACTTTATTATGTCGAATCCTCTTTTGATGACAGAGCTGGTTTTACGCGACGCATCGCAATCGCTACTGGCGACGCGAGTGCGCATCGAGGATATGCTGCCGATCGCGGAGAAACTGGACAAGGTCGGTTTCTGGTCGATGGAAACCTGGGGCGGGGCGACTTTCGACGCCTGCATCCGTTATCTCGGAGAAGACCCCTGGGAGCGCTTGCGCAAACTCAAGTCGGCGATGCCGAACACGCCGATGCAAATGCTGCTGCGCGGCCAGAACGCCCTGGGCTACAGGCATTACGCCGACGACGTGATCGAAAAATTCGTCGAGCGCTGTGCCGCCAACGGCATGGACGTGTTCCGCATCTTCGATGCGATGAACGACATGCGCAACTTCGAAACCGCCGTCAAGGCAACCGTCGCGGTGGGTAAACACGCGCAGGGGGCGCTGTCCTATACCCTGAGCCCGGTACACAACGTCGACCTGTGGGTCGACATGGCCAGGCGGCTCGAAGACATGGGATGCCATTCGATCTGTATCAAGGACATGGCCGGCCTGCTGCACCCCTATACCGCCGAGGAAATGGTCAGCCGCATCAAGGAAACCTGCTCGGTGCCGCTCGGAATCCACTGCCACGCAACCACCGGCCTGTCGACCGCGACGCTGATGAAGGCGATCGACGCCGGCATCGACATGATCGACACCTCGATTTCATCGATGAGCTTGACCTACGGCCATTCACCGACCGAAACCTTCGTCGCAATCATGCAGGAAAGCGATCGCGCCACGGGTATGGACCTCGACCTGCTGGAGGAAATCTCGCTCTACTTCCGCGACGTGCGCAAGAAATACGCGAAGTTCGAAGGTGCACTCAAGGGCGTCGATCCGCGTATTCTGACGGCGCAGGTGCCGGGCGGGATGCTGACCAACCTGGAAAACCAGCTGCGCGACCAGAACGCCAGTGACCGGCTGGACGAAGTACTGAAAGAAATTCCGACGGTGCGCAAGGACCTGGGTTACGTGCCGCTGGTGACGCCGACTTCGCAAATCGTCGGCACCCAGTCGGTCATCAACGTGCTCAGCGGCGAGCGTTACAAGTCCATCAGCAAGGAAACCGCGGGCGTGTTACGTGGCGAATACGGCGCCACCGCCGCGCCGGTCAACGAGGACCTGCAGGCTCGCGTACTCGCCGGGGACGAAGCGGTCACCTGCCGCCCGGCCGACCTGATCGAGCCCGAGATGGACAAGCTTACGAAAGAACTCAGGGACATCGCCAAAGAAGAGAACATCAAGCTCTGCGACAATGAAATCGACGACGTGCTGATCTACGCACTGTTTCAGCAGGTCGGTATCAATTTTCTTAAAAACCGCGGCAACCCGGATGCCTTCGAGCCCGCGCCGGGCCAGGAACCTGAGGAGCCGCCGGCCCCCGCGGCCGCGCCGGCAGCCGCCGCGCCCGGCGACGTGGAAAGCTATCGCGTCAGTGTCAACGGTACCCAGTATGACGTCGTCGTCGGGCCGGGAGACGCAGATATCAGCCAGATTAGCCCGCTGGCGGCAGCCCCGGCCTCGACACCCGCGGCGGCACCGGCGCCAGCCCCGGCAGCGTCCGGCGGCGGCACCGAAATCAGGGCGCCACTGGCCGGCAGCATTATCGACATCCTGGTAGCGGTTGGTCAGCAGGTCAACGAGGGCGACCCGGTGTTCATCGTCGAGGCGATGAAGATGGAAACCGAGATCCGCGCCAGCGCCAGCGGCACGGTGCAGGCGATCGCGGTCAAGAAAGGCGACGCAATTACCTCCGATCAACACCTGATGACCATAGGCTAGACCCGCATGGAACAGGGTCTCCTGCAACTCTGGGCATCGACCGGTTTGTACAATTTCACCCCGGGTCAGGCGATCATGATCGCCGTTGGCGCGGGGCTGATATATCTGGCGGTGGCTAGGCGTTTCGAGCCGCTGCTGCTGATCCCGATCGGTTTCGGCGGCATACTCGCCAATATCCCGATTGCGGGTATCGCCGGCCCGGAGGGACTGCTCGGCATTCTTTACAATGCAGGCATCGAGAGCGGCGTGTTCCCGCTGTTGATCTTCATGGGTGTCGGCGCGATGACCGACTTCGGCCCGCTGCTGGCGCGACCCAGCCTGATGATCCTCGGCGCCGCGGCCCAGTTCGGTATTTTCTTTACGCTATTCGGCGCGATCGCGATGAACCTGTTGCCGGGAATGGAATTCACCATGGCCGACGCCGCCGCGATCGCCATCATCGGGGGCGCCGACGGGCCCACCGCGATTTACGTCGCGTCGCGGCTGGCGCCCGACCTGCTGGGTGCGATTGCCGTGGCAGCCTATTCCTACATGGCGCTGGTACCAATCATCCAGCCGCCGATCATGAAGCTGCTGACCACCGAGGAAGAGCGCAAGACCAAAATGACGCAGTTGCGCCACGTCGGCAGGCTGGAAAAAATCCTGTTCCCACTGCTGCTGTTGCTGGTGACCATTTTGCTACTGCCGTCAGCCACGCCGCTGGTGGGCATGCTGTGCTTCGGTAACCTGCTCAAGGAATGCGGCGTGGTCGAGCGCCTTAGCAATACCGCGCAAAACGAACTAATCAATATCGTGACTATTTTCCTCGGCCTGGCGGTCGGTTCCAAGCTCGCGGCCGATAAATTCCTGAGCGCCGAAACCCTCGGCATCCTGTTGCTCGGGATGGTCGCGTTTTCTATTGGTACCGCGGCCGGCGTGATCATGGGCAAGATCATGTACCGCGTCACCGGCAAGGCGGTGAATCCGCTGATCGGCGCGGCCGGCGTATCGGCGGTACCGATGGCGGCGCGCGTCGCCAACAAGATCGGGCTGCAGGCCAATCCGCAGAACTTCCTGCTGATGCACGCCATGGGCCCCAACGTCGCCGGCGTAATCGGCTCGGCCGTTGCCGCCGGTGTCCTGCTCGCCATCGTCGGCTAATCAAACGGATGAAATTGTTACGGGTTTAGGTTAATTTAAAAGCGTTCACGACCAGCCAATCCAACTTCACGAACGCCTTCAACAACAGGAGATTACTTCAATGACTCTATTAAAACCGACACTTACGCTACTCGTTGTTTCGCTGTTAACCCCGCTCGGCGCGCTGGCCGATTCGTGGAGCTGCCGTCACGACAACGACGTGCGGGAAGTCCACGTCGTGCAAACCACCGAAGCCCCGGTACCCTGCCAGGTCGTTTACAAGAAGCTGACCGAGGGCGTCGAAGACCAGGTTCTGTGGAACGCGCAGAATGACGCCGCCTATTGCGCGGAAAAGGCCACCGGTTTCGTCACCAAGCTCGAGTCCTGGGGCTGGACCTGTGTCGAAACCATCCAGGACGAGGCTGCCGTCACTAATTAGTATCTGTCGGTAACTTACCGCAGATCGGCGCTAATACCCGCCGCCGGGTCGCACGACGCTCAGGTAGTGGTCGAACGCTGCAGGGTTTCCCAGTCCTGGCCAAGGCCGATCTCGGCGTCGGACGGCGGCAGCATGCCCTTGCCCCTGATGATATCGGCGGCGCGTTCCGCTAGCATTATCGTCGGCGAGTTGAGGTTGCCGTTGGTGATGGTCGGGAAAATCGACGAGTCGACCACGCGCAGGGACTCGATGCCGCGCACGCGGGTTTCGGAATCGACCACCGCCCTGTCGTCCTCGCCCATGCGACAGGCGCAGGATGGGTGGTAGGCAGACTCGACCGCGCCGCGCACGAAGGCGTCGATTTCATCATCGCTTTGCACGTCTTCTCCGGGTTGGATCTCGGGGCCGCGGTAGGCATCCATCGCCGGCTGGCCGATGATTTCACGCGTCAGCCGCACGCAGGCGCGGAAGGCCTCGATATCTTCCTCGTGCTGCAGGTAATTGAAAATAATTTCCGGCTTGTCCTGCACGCTCGGGGTGCGCGCCCTGACCGTACCGCGGCTGTGCGGCTTGTTGTGCCCGACGTGCACCTGGAAGCCATGGCCTTCGAAAGCAGCGTTGCCGTCGTATCGCATCGCACCCGGCAGAAAGTGATACTGGATATCCGGCCACTTGATACCGGCTTTGGAACGGATGAAAGCGCAGGACTCGAAGTGATTGGTCGCACCGAGACCTTTCCTGGTCAGGAGCCAGCGGCTGCCGATCAGAAATTTACGCCAGGGATTGAGCTCGGCGTTGAGCGTGATCGGTTTATGACAACGAAACTGGAAATAGAACTCGAGGTGGTCCTGCAGGTTTTCTCCGACCCCGGG
>JAACFA010000172.1 GCA_009937625.1 Gammaproteobacteria bacterium
ATCAGGTCGGCCTCGGTGTACATTTGCCCCTCGATCAGGTAGGTTTCCTCGTCGCCGACGCTGAGCTTGTTGACGTCCTCGAGCTGCAGGTTCAGCTGGTGCGCGAGGTTGCGGACCGCATTATGTTCAGTGGAAATGAATTCGCCGCCGAATTCGACCACGCGCGGCTGGCCGGAAATGTCTGGAGTAAAAAAGTCGCTGTTGGAGTACATCCGGCCGCCGACCCGGTCGCTGGCCTCGTACACCGTCGAGCTGAGTCCATACTGCATCAGTCGGTGCGCGGTGCGCAAACCCCCGGTGCCGGCGCCGATGATCGCGATCCGGTGCTGGCTGGCGCGTAACGGCTGCGCGAACGGCAGCAGGCCCGCGGCGAGGCCGAGTCCGCCCGCAGCCTTTATAAAGTCGCGCCGCTGTTTTTTGGCTTCACGCTCCTGTAACAGTTTTCGACGCAGCTCGCGGTCCTGGTCTAGCAACTCCTTTACCGGAATTCCGGTGGAATCGGATCTTCTTTTGGCCTCGTGGATTCTCCGGATGGCAGCGGTGATGGACGAGTAGTTCATACGTTTCATAAAAGGTTTCCTTAATTTTTTGACTGGTTCATCCCGGTAACTGCGGAAGGTCCTGAACAGCTGGCGCTACGATGGAGATGGATGTAAGAATCGCCGCTTTTAATTGGGAATTCCCCCGAATTGCCTCCTATACTTATAACTCGAATTTTGAATAAATCAATAGCTTGACAGCGAACTTGCAAGAAACATCCCGGGAAGATTCGATCGAGCAGGAACTGCGCGACGAAATCGCGTCATTGCGGGAGCAACTCGACACGGCGCAGTCCCTGATCGAATTGCGCGACTACCGTAGCAGGGAAATGTCGAAAATGCTCAAGCTCGGCATCTGGGAGTGGAACGAAATCACCGATAAGCCGATAAGCTACTCGGATGAGCTGGCTGACGTGTTCGGGATCGATGTCTCCGAATTCAAGACTATCTTCAAGAGTCAGCGAGATTTTGAGAGACTGGTACACCCGCAGGACCGTAAAAAGTATCAACGGAATCTGGACTCGCAGTCCATCCTCAAGCCGCACCATTGCCACGTGTTCGATTATCGGATCGTCACCCGCGATGGTGAGACCCGGCAGTTGCGAGAATTTCAGCAGGGCGTGTTCGACGATAGCGGTAAGCTGGTGTCGAGCTTCGGCCTGGTGCAGGATGTCTCGGATGCGCAAACCGCGATCTTGGCACTAAAAGAAAGCGAACAGCGTTATCTCTCGCTGTTCGAGCAAATGCCGCTGGGAGTACAGGAGGAAAATTATTCTCCATTTAAGAAGGTCGTCGACAAGCTTATTTTCCAGGGTGTCGAAGACCTGGAGGAATACTTTCTGAGTAACCCGCGGGTCCTACGTGAAGTTGTCGGACAGACCACTATCACGGATGCCAACGAAGCCTTGGTTAACATGCATGATGCCGCGTCTCTGGAAGAATTTCTCGCCGCTGAGGCCGATATCGACGACTGGTGGGACGCGCAATGGGTCGAATACTATGCAGCCGAGGTTGCTGCACTCGCCGGCGACAATAAATATTACGAGGCGGAACGCGTCGATTCCCGGGTGGACGGTTCTTACTTCGAAACTCGTTCCATTTGTACCCTGGTGCGCGGCTACGAAGATACCTGGGAGCGCGTGATCACGATCCACGAAGACATTACCGAGCGCAAGCAGGCCGAGGCTGCGATGGTCGAGGCCATGATCCAGGCAGAAAAGGCGAGCCAGGCCAAGTCCGAATTTCTCTCCAGCATGAGCCATGAGCTGCGTACCCCGTTGAACGCGATTCTAGGATTTTCGCAACTGTTCGCCTACGATCGCAACCTCAGCGAACAGCATCTGGCCAACGCGACCGAAATAAACCGCGCGGGGCGTCACCTGATGTCGTTGATCGATCAGATTCTTGATTTATCGCTTATCGAGGCGGGAGAAAGCGATGTCTCTCTGGAACCGGTTTCGCTGCGTCAGGTGCTCAACGATAGTGTCCACTGGGTCGAGCCGTTGGCGAAGAACCGGGGTGTCGAGGTTAACTTTGACGAGCTCGAGTTCGAAGGTCTGAATGTCCAGGCTGACAATATTCGGCTTAAGCAGGTGTTCCTGAATCTCCTGACTAATGCGGTCAAGTACAACCACGAGGATGGGCGTGTCGATATCCTGCTGGAACGCGCGGCGGGCGATTTGCTGCGGGTCGGGGTGCGGGATACCGGTGCCGGAATTTCGGAAGAAAAACTCAAGGAACTGTTTCAGCCGTTCAATCGGCTGGGGGCCGAATTCAGCACCATCGAAGGTACTGGAATCGGGCTCGTCATTAGCCGCCAATTACTCGACCTGATGAACGGTGAGCTTAAGATCGAGAGCGAAGCCGGGCGGGGCAGCACCTTCTGGGTCACGCTTGAAATGGCTCAAACTGTCGCGCAACTCGAGCAGTCGCTTGCCACGGATGCGACCGTTACCAGCATTACCGGTCCCAATGATTATGCATCGCGTATCCTGGTTGCCGAGGACAACCTGATCAACCAGGAATTAATGGCATCGCAACTGGAGATCCTGGGTTACCAGGCCGATTATGTCGAAAACGGTGTGCAGGCGTTGGAGTGCTGGCGACAGAACGAGTACGGGCTTTTGCTAACCGACATCCGCATGCCCGAGATGGATGGTTATGAGCTGGTGCGAGAATTGCGGCAACTGGAGCGCGACCGCGAGAACCGCACGCCGGTGATTGCGATTACCGCCAATGCGATGGATGCGGATCTCGACAGATGTTTTGAAGCCGGGGTGGACGATGTGATCCCCAAACCGGTGGAACTCGAGGGATTGCGCGATGCACTGGAAAAATGGGCGCCGCCAAAGAAAACAGTCGACGTTGCAACCGAGAGCCCGATGGATATGGAGTCGCGCGACAACGCCCCGCTTGATTTGAAGGTGCTCGCGCAATCCACGGGCGATAAACCCGATTTGCACCGGCACTTGCTCGAGTCGTATCACGAGTCGCTTGACGCTGAAATCGATAACATACAGCAGGCCTTTGCCTGGAAAAACAGCGAGCAGATCGCCGAGTATACTCACAAACTAAAATCATCTTCGCGCAGCCTGGGCGCCATGATCATGGCTAACATCTGCGAACAGCTCGAAACGGCCGCCAATGCCTCCAAATGGGACGAAATCGAAATGCTGATGCCGCAATTGCACCGCTATTCCGCCGATGCGGCCCGGTTTATCGAGAATTATCTCGATGAAACCAGTGTCAACGAGGAGACGACAGCCGACGAACCGGAGTTCGTGCTGCAGTTACCCGACGAGGATGAGGACATTACCCAGTTCAGTATCAAGCTGTTGCTGGTTGACGATGACTACATAATGCACCGGATTACCACCGTAATGCTGAATGACCTGGGTATTTCCGGCGTGCTCAACGCGATGTCGGGTCCGGCGGCACTGGAAATGCTGCAGCAAAACGGGGATCGTATCGATGTCGTTATCTGTGATCTGAACATGCCGGAGATGGACGGCGTCGAATTTATCCGGCATCTGGCTAAGCGTAACTTCAGCGGATCCCTGATCCTGGCCAGCGGCGAGGACGCGCGCATCCTGAAGACGGTCGAGAAACTGGCCATCGAACATGAGCTTCACGTAATCGGCGTGCTCGAAAAGCCGGCCACCCCGGCGAAGCTCAGCGAGTTACTCGATTCGATCGACCAGATTCGCCAGGAAGGCACGATGATGATGGTCGAACCGTTCAATCTTTCCGATCTGGAACAGGCCATCGCTAGTAACCAGCTGGATACCTATTTTCAGCCCAAGGTAGATATTACCTCGGGTCGGGTGCTTGGCGTGGAGGCGCTGGTGCGCTGGAATCACCCGGTGAAAGGTCTGATCAAACCGAATGCTTTTATTACCATGGCGGAGGAAAACGGATTGATCGGTGACCTCACCGACGTGGTCTGCAACAAGGCACTCGACTATGCCGCTCAGCTCAGGTCCCTGGGTCACGATTTCGGTATTGCAATCAACATATCGGTCGATTCGCTTACCAATCTCGAATGGCCAGACCGGATTTCCAATCTGCTGGAGGAGTCCGGGCTGGAAGCAAACGACATCATCTTCGAAATCACGGAAAGCCGGTTGATGGAGCACCTGTCGGTCGCACTCGATATTCTCAGCCGGCTGTCGCTGAAGCGATTCAACCTGTCGATCGATGACTTTGGCACCGGTTATTCGTCAATGGAGCAATTACAGCGCATCCCGTTCGCGGAATTCAAGATTGACCGGGCGTTCGTGCACGGCGCGGCGCGTGAGGCCTCGGCGCGCGCGATTCTCGAATCCAGCGTGCTGCTCGCCAAGAAACTCGATATGAAAGTTGTCGCCGAGGGGGTCGAAGATCAGGAGGACTGGGACCTGGTGGCCGAAGTCGGCTGTGACCAGGTGCAGGGTTACTTCATATCGCGGCCGCTGCCATTCGGGCACCTGGTCAAGTGGCTGGACGAGCAAAAAAGTAAATAATAAGACCTGTTTCAGGCTTGAAATCATTGTAACAATTCCCAGATTGGTATCTGCGTACGCCAGGTCTCAGAGAGAGTGGCGGCGTTTTTGTCAATTGCTTCATTAGGAGAATTTGTTATGACAACTATCGACTTATCACCCCTGTACCGCAGCAGCATCGGTTTCGACCGCATGGGTCGCTTGCTGGACAACGCCCTGCGCAGCGAAAAGGCTAGCACGGGCTTTCCGCCTTACGATATCGAAACCACCGGCGAAGATCGTTATTCGATCACCCTGGCGGTAGCCGGTTTCGAAGAAAGCGAGCTCGATATCCAGGTCGAGAAAGGCGTGTTGCGCGTGCGCGGCAAGAAAGCCGACGACGGCGAGGAAAAATCCTACCTGTATCGCGGCATTGCCAACCGCAGCTTCGAGCGCAAGTTCAACCTGGCCGATTACATCGAAGTCAGCGGCGCGGACCTGAAAAACGGCCTGCTGACTATTAGCCTGGTCAAGGAAATCCCCGAAGCCATGAAGCCGCGTTCGATTTCGATCGGCAGCGCCGGCGCTACGCTCGAGCACAAGGACAAAGCTGAAAAAGCAGCTTAATGTGCAACCGGTTGCCACAGCCGCTTCGTCGGCTGTGGCAATCGCGCTTCCCAAATAAAAAACCCGGCGCGTTGGCCGGGTTAAATTTATTCATATCTTAAGGGTTTACGACTGTCGTCAGCTTAAAGGACTGCCGCGCGTATTGCTGCGACTTTATTTACATAACTACCCACAACTAGTTCAAATCCCTGCCAATCAAGCGCACAGCCGAGCGTCTTTAAAGGCTGCGGGCATTAAAAACCCGCCATCCTTAGCGGGCCTACTGCGATATTTCTGGTAGCAGTATCATTTCAATTTACCGAATACTCGAATGTTAAGCAGTGACGCTATTCACAGACACAGAAATGCCCGGGCATGGCGGGGATTCATAACAGAGCCGTTTAAACGTGAAGACGCAGGGAATGTTGTATTAGCGATGGTACCGGGAGGGGGACTCGAACCCCCAAGGTGTTACCACCAGCGGATTTTGAATCAGAGCCAGTCAACATCAGGCAAAATCAGTTTAACTAAAAATCAATGACTTACAATGCTGGGGCAGGGCGTAGCTATTGCCATTAATTGTCGTTTACTGCCCCTTGGTGGACTAAATTTGGCACTTATGTATTCAGATACAAATATGCCCAGAGTTGGAACTGACAAAACCGACAAAAGCCCTAGTCCACTGCTCTCCTAACGCTAAATGCCTGCGAACTCGGCCCGGTGGGCGTCGGTAACGCCTCTCGCTGGATGAACACCCTGCTGACGGGCTTGCCATCGACTTCAATCAAGGGGTAGGGCACGGTGAAATCTGCTAGATCACTGCAATAGGTACACCGGTGCTTCCATTTGTGAACGTAGTCTGTTGATGTCGGGCGCTTGCTAATTAGCCGGTAAACACCCCGTTCGCATCGGTCACAGACGAATTCAATCTTTACGGCAGGGATATTTCGGCGGATTCGGGACATTGCCTGATGATAGAAAAGATATACCGAAGTCTCAATCTACTCAGATAGCGACCTCCTCGAAAAGCGGACTCTCGGAATATTGTTATGGGCGGCAGAAACCGACCTATTCCGTTGAAAAACTCGAAAAAAATGGAAGGCTGTTTTCTGCCGAAAGCTAAAACATTCTGAACCCCTTACAGCGCTTAGCCAACAAGCTCACCAGTAGCTCTGCCTGACGAGATCGTTATTGATAGGTCTCCCCCCGTAAATTAATTTTTTAGATTCGCCCGTAAATTAATTTTTTAAATTCGTTATATCGAAAATAAATTTCTCGTAAAGAAATTTTTGGAATTTTTCAACGGAATAGGCCGTTTCTCGCCGCCCTACGCGGCAAAATCAGCGGCCGTTTTGGGGATCCCGTTACTCGGACAGTTACACGGAAAAATTGACAGGATCCGAAATCTGTCTTGATGCCGATTCCGTAAACGGATGCCCATCATTTGCTTGAAGATTGGCTGCGGTTTCGATGAAATCGTTCCGTTCAAGCAAATATGCCGAGGTGGCTTCCAGATCGAATTTCCTCTCGATTGTGATCCAGGGCATCAGTGCGTGGATCGCGAACGCCAGAACGCTGTGAAATAGGCGCCAGGCGATGCCCATGGCAAATCCCCAATGCTCGAAGTAGCTGATTCCCTGGTCGTGCGGATGCTGGGTGAATATAGTCATTTTGCGGTTCTCCTCTATCAGTTTCGCGAAGTGTGGAAAACCGTGCGTTCCGGGAGCGTTCCGGCAGGGCGTGCCATTTTTAATTCGGGAACGCTTCGGCGTATTATAGTCGGATGCGATTAGCGGTCCGCCTTCTCGGGGTAGTCGAGGTTGTCCTCGACGGAGAGCGCCTGCGCGCTTTCGATTCCCTGCGCCTGCAGCGATTTCTCGCGCTGATCGCGTTGCGCAGGGATGCGCAGCACCGATCGCGGATGGCCTTCGAACTCTGGCCAGACTCGGACGAAAGCCAGGCGCGCACGAACCTCCGCAAGCTGCTGCACGAATTTCGCCACGCGCTGCCCGACGTCGAACAATTCGTCGACATCGAAAAAGAGACGGTGCGTTGGATTTCGACGGGCTCGAGCGAAGTCGACGTTCAAAAATTCCGCGACGCCGTTGCGGCGGGCGACCTGCACCTGGCCTCACGCATCTACTCGGGTGATCTCCTGCCGGCGTGTTATGACGACTGGGTGCTGGAAGAGCGAGCAAAACTCAATGCAG
The DNA here is from genome assembly GCA_009937625.1 of Gammaproteobacteria bacterium. Classification (GTDB taxonomy): domain Bacteria; phylum Pseudomonadota; class Gammaproteobacteria. The sequence continues at coordinate 7,315 of JAACFA010000172.1, forward strand.
AGGTACTTGACGCCCTCGCACAGCTGGCCGAAGAGTCGGCCAAGCGTAACGATCAAAAAACCACGATCAAATATACGCAACGCATCATCGATCTGGAGCCGACTGAGGAAACGGCAGTCGGGCTGCAGATGGAGGCACTTCTCGATCTTGGTGACAAATCGGCCGCATTACGCTGTTACCACCGTTACGCAGACGTACTCGAGCACGACCTCGGGCTGACGCCAGGCAAGGAGATCGAGGATCTCTACCGCCAGCTTCGCAAAGGCGCGCTTGGGAGAGGCGACGGTCAAAGCCCGAGCCTGACATTGGCAGCTGAATCTCCTTTTGTAGGCCGGGAGCGCGAGTGGAGCGAACTCGCGGCAGCGTGGGACAGCGCGCGCGAGGGACGGGCTCATCTCGTACTCTTGACCGGCGAGCCTGGCATTGGCAAGTCCCGGCTCGCGTTGGAACTGGGTCGCAGTATACGTGCGGATGGTCACCTTGTGGCATCAGCGCGCGCCTACGAGGCGGCAGGCCGACTGCCGTGGGGACCCGTCGTCGAGATATTACGATCAGAAGCGCTGCGGAGTCAGATCGAAACGCTCGACAGTCCCTGGAAAGTGGAACTGGCACGTCTCTTGCCCGAGCTCGGAGACGCAGCGCCTCCTTCCGGACCTGCCGCACCGGGTGACAAGGTGCAGCGTCACCGTCTTTTTGATGCCGTACGCGAAGCCCTTCTAGCCGGCGATCGACCCCGAATGCTGATAATCGACGATCTGCAGTGGTGCGATAACGAAACCGTCGAATTGATTGGCTTGCTCGTCAGATCGAGACAAAGTGCGCCGCTACTTGTGGTCGGCACGGTCCGTGACGAAGAGCTATCCGAGAAGCACCCACTGACAGGCGTTATCAGCGCCCTGAACCGCGAGCGGGCGCTCACCACGATCCCACTCGAACGTCTCGATCTGACTGCCACTGAGGCGCTTGCCAGCCAGCTTCGATCGGTTCAGGAGTTCGATGCTGAACTGACAGCGCAGCTGTGGAAGGAGACCGAAGGCAATCCACTCTTTGTTATTGAAACCATAAGAGCCGGCATACCGTCTGATGCCAGTCGTGCAGTGCTCACACCAACGATTCGGTCGGTGTTGCACGCGCGTCTTGAGCAGCTGACGGATGGCGCCAGATGTCTGGTTGATATTGCTGCCGTTATAGGGCGTCGTTTTTCAATTCGGCTGCTGGCTGCGGCAAGCGGAAATACCGAGGACGAACTCGTCGACGATGTTGATGAACTCTGGCGCCGGCGAATCATTCGCGATCATGATCAGATCTACGATTTCAGCCATGACAAGTTACGTACCGTGGTAATTCAAGCGATCAGTCCGGCGCGGAGGCGCCAGCTGCACCGGGCGGTTGCCGAGGCAATCGCACACGAATATGAAAATGTACCTGACGTTGCGGCCTCGCAGCTAGCGACGCACTACGACCAGGCAGGCATGGCGGAAAAAGCTGTCGAAGCGTATCGCGTCGCCGGGGACCGGGCCGTTTCCGTATCAGCTCTTGGTGAAGCCGCAACGATGTTCCGGCGGGCCCTTACTTTGCTGGGTGACCTGGCGCCATCGCGAGAGCGCGATGAGCTGGAGCTGCAGATTCGTATTGCCCTGGGGTCACCATTGGTCGCCCTCGACGGTTATGGCGCGTCCGGTTCGCACCGGCTCTACGAGCGTGCGCTCAGCCTTTGCCGCAAGCTGAACCGGCCGATCGAGCCGCCGATTTTGCGCGGACTCGGCCTTGCCCGGCTGCAGGGTTGCCGGTTCGAGGACTGCGACAAACTCGCACAGGCGCTGCTTGACGGTGATAGCAAGGACGCAGTGACCCAGACGGAAGGCCACTATTTACTTGGCGTGAGCGCGTTCTGGCAGGGCGACCAGGCGCAGGCCCGCGACCACCTCGAGAGCGCAATCGCGGCATACGATGTAACCCGTCGTGACGAGCATCTGGCCCTGTTTGCACAGGACCCGAGAGCGGTATGTCTTGTTCGTCTGGCCCTGGTCCAGCAATGGGCGTCGGATTCAGAGCGGGCCGAAGAACTCGCCCGGGAGGCGCTGCAGGTGGCGGCGGAAACGGACCATCCAATGACCTTGGCCTATGTCATTACTTATACGGCAATTCTGGCAGCCGAGGCCGGGCAGCCGGATTGGTTGGCGGAGCTGCTTGCCGAGGCCGAAACCCTTCGCGAGCGCCTCTCGGAGCGGTATCTTGTCGTTGTTCTAGATGCATTGCGAGGCTGGCTGGAGGTCAGCGAGGGATCGCTTGGAGGTATTGATAAGATACTGCAAGCGGTCGGGCGCTCGCGGACCGAAGGCGAGACATTGCACCTGACCTATACGCTGCTGTTGCTGGCACGGGCCCGCCTGAAGTCCGGCGAGGCGCCGGAAGGACGCGTCGCGGTACGCGAGGCGCTGGACTGGTCTCGCGCAAACAATCAGCGCTACCTGGAGGCCGAGTTGAGCCGGTTGGATGCCGATCTGGCCCGGCGCAGCGGTCAAACCCGCTAGCAGGGAACGCTTTGGGAACGCTTGTGGGTGCATTTTAGGGGCACCTTTAATGTCACCCACAAACGGAGCAACCCATGAATAACAAGTTAAAGACCCTCACCGAAACGATTCGCGGGCCGGTAATCACGGCCTCTGACACCGGTTATGACGATGCACGTGCCGTGTACAACGGCATGCATGACCGTAAGCCGCTTGCGATTTTGCAGTGCGTGGGCTCGGCGGATGTCATGTTCGCGATCGCCGCTGCCCGAGAAAGCGGCCTTGATCTGGCAGTTCGCGGCGGCGGGCACAGCGTCCCGGGATTTGGCACGATCGACGACGGGCTGGTCATCGACCTGTCCCGAATGAATTACGTGCAGGTCGATCCCGTCAAGAAAATCGCCAATGTAGGTGGCGGTGCCACGCTGGGTGACGTCGACCATGCAACCTATCCGTTCGGTCTCGCCGCGGCCGGCGGTGTCGTCTCGACAACCGGGGTCGGTGGCTTGACGCTGGGCGGTGGCATCGGTTATCTGACGCGAAGTGTCGGTCTTACGATCGACAACTTGCTGTCGGCCGATGTCGTGCTTGCGGACGGCCGCCAGGTGACTGCCAGCGACTACCAGAACGAAGATCTCTTCTGGGCATTGCGGGGCGGCGGTGGCAACTTCGGGGTCGTAACGAACTTCGAGTTTCAACTCCACGAGGTTGGCGACATCGTGGGAGGCCCGATGTTCTTCGAATTCAACGATGCCCAGGCGGTGCTCGAGTGCTACCGCGAGTACATGATGCAGGCGCCAGAGCAGCTCGGCTGCTTTTTTGGCTGGCAGATCGCGCCACCCCTGCCGTTTATTCCGGAAGACCGGGTAGGCGACCTGTTCTGCGTCCTCGTGCCCTGTTGGAATGGGCCGCACGAAGAAGCGGAGCAGGTCGTGAAGCCGTTCAGGGACGCCGCCGAAGTCAAAGCTGAACTGTTTGGGCTCATGCCGTTTCCGATGCTGCAAAGCTTGTTCGACGATGCGGTGCCAAAAGGCATGCAGAACTACTGGAAGGCGGATTTTATTACCGAGTTAACGGACGATGCTATCGGCGCGCACATCGAGCATGGAGCCAAAACGCCACACGTCAGTTCGAGCATGCATCTGCACCCGATTAACGGCGCGGCGCAGCGGGTTGGCGCCGATGACACCGCTTTCGGGCACAGGGACAAGAACTTCGCGCCCGTGATCGTGGGTATATGGGATGACCCGGCTGAGAACGAAGCCAACACGCAGTGGGTGAAAGACTATTATGAAGCCATTCATCCGTATTCCGGCAGCGAAGGAGGCTACATTAACTTTATGTCTGACGACGATGATAACCGTGCGCCCGCCAACTATGGCGCGAATTACGAGCGACTGGCGCAAGTTAAAGCGGCCTACGATCCCGACAATTTATTCCACGTTAACCAGAATATTGTTCCGGCGGATCCGCGGTAAATTAAATTAGCCGAGTTGGTCTATATCGGCTAGGCCAGGCGGATGCGAGCAAGCGTTGTCGGAATAGTGTATTCCGAGGCCTGCGTAGCCGGCCTACATAAACTATGATCAGTTTTACGTTATGCGGCCGAAATTGGCCGGAGATCGTCTCTGAGATGAATTGCGCCAGTGTCGGCTATGGAGAAAACAGTCCCTCGACTTCATAGATCAGCGACAATTTCCGCCACCCAACTGAGACGCTCGTTAACGTCCCGGTTCAGCGGCGGCGCGTGAGCGCCGTCCGTTGCAACCGGTTGTTAGGCCACACGCGCATCTTAGTCAATTGGCGATGCGATTCCTGCATACCTTAGCGTTTCTCCATAATCCCAGCCCCCGTATCGTCTATCTGGTGCCTATCCGGCACGTTGATCGCGTGCTCACCGAGCCACGTGTTGACCTCGACTGGTTGAAAGCGACCCTTTGCCTCGATCGGGAAGCGGATCGGCTGGCCGGGCTTGACGGGTAGTACTTCCCCTTCCTTCACCACGATGGTGCCGTTGACGATGACATAGGGGATACCGGCTAGCGGAAGTCCGTTTTCGCCTACCTTGTAGGTGGCGCGGGCTGCAACAGTTTTCGGGTTGAAGAGGGTCAGGTCAGCGACCTTCCCACTGGATTTTTGCCAAGCTTGCAGTGCTGGTGCCAAAGCCAAGGGTAAACCTGACACGATTCCATGGTGTCTTTGAGGCCAACAGCCGGTTTTGGTCAGAAGTAACCCCAGGGAGAAGAGGCAGACAATCAGGTCCACTGGAAAAAACCCCGGCAGAGAGACGCAGGGCGATGAACTGGGCACAGCGACTCAAGCGGGTATTCAATATTGATGTTGAAGTCTGCTCCCACTGTGGTGGCAGGGTAAAGGTATTGGCCGAAACGTCGGACCGTTGTATCGAGGAGCAACCGGTAATTGACCAGATACTGAATCACCTGAACAGGAAAGGAACCTGGCTCACACCAATGAGCCTGATTCCTGAGGGCACGGGGCCTCCTGCAGCTCAGCTATTCTAATCAGCGCGAGTTCGAAGTCACATCTTCAAGCAGCCCAATCAGGGCAGCCAGGCAGCCGGTTTCACGCCAGCAGAGATCTACCTGAAAAGGCATCTGAAATCACTCAGCATCGCTAGATTTCTACTGCCAAAACCGAATCACATAGAAAAACC
>JAACFA010000173.1 GCA_009937625.1 Gammaproteobacteria bacterium
TCGAGATAGTCGTCGGAAGTGTTTTCGACGCCGGTTTCGATCCGGTGAATTTCGTGGTCGATTTCGTGGTACTCGTCGAACAGCCGGGCGAAATGCGGATTGTTTATCTTCAGGTCATGGATGGCGTCCCGGTGTTCGGGTAATTCGTGTACCAGGTCGTGTTTGTCAGTCAACATGGGTTAATCCCTTTATCCTTCGATTTTTTCGGCGCAGTCCACGCAGTGGGCGGTAAATGGCAACAGCTCCAGCCGTGCAGGCGGGATGTCGGCGCCGCACTCGTCGCACTGGAAATAGCTGCCGTCGTCGATTCTTTTCAGGGCGTAGTTAATCTTGAGTAATTCCAGCTCCGAGCTGTTGCCCAGCGATTCCAGGACTTCGTCATTTTCCCGCTCGCTCGCCTGCTCGCTCCAGTCGGCCGTCATGCCTTCATGCCTGATATCCCGGTCGATCGCGTTGATGCGATTCGTGACAACCTGTTTCATATCGAGCAGGGCCTTTTTAAAAGAATCAGTTTCCAACGATTCTATCCCCCAGCTAAATTTGTATATTTTAAGACCACAAAACGAACAAACACTTTACATCAAGTATCGGCAAGCAGCTGAGAAAAACCATGATTTGGGACAAGTTAATAGTCGATCTGGGCACGCGGTATCGATTTACGTTGCGCTCGATTCTCCAGGTAAAATACCAGCAAGCCACTGCCAATGATCATACCGGTACCGATAAATGCACTCCAGTCCGGCCAGTCTCCCCATAGCCAGAAGCCGACCGACAGCGCGAACGGCAGAGACGCGTATTCGAACGGGGCCACCGCCGAGGCCTCGCCGATGCGGTAGGCCTGTGAGATCAAATAGCCTCCAACCGAGACGATAGCACCGCAAAAAGCCAACAGCTGAAGCTGCGTCGGGTTGGGCCAGCTCCATGCACGCAGCAGGAAATCGAGCGAGGCGTTGTCGTAGTTATCGAGGCTGCCATCGCCGATCGCCAGGCCCACCATCGAACTGATGCCGATGAAGGCAAGCTGGATATAAAATGTCAAGGCGGAAGCTTTTTCGCTTATGCCGAGCTTGCGCGTCATCATCGTCATCGCCGCGTAGCACAGCGCTGCCATGATCGGCAGCAGGCTCACGGGTTTGAACAGTTCACTGCCGGGGCGCAGCATGACGATAGCGCCCGCCATGCCGACCAGGATAACGAACCAGCGCGATAGTCCCACCTTTTCACCGAGAACGGGTTGCGACAGCGAGCAGATGAATAACGGCGCGGTGTAAAACAGTACCACGGTTTCCGCCAGCGGCATCGCCGCCAGGCCAATGAAGAAAAACATATTGGCCAGCACCAACATTGAACCCCGCAGGATGTGCAACACCGGTCGGCGCGTTTTAAGCATTTGCAGGCCGCCCTCGAGCCGCACCATGAACAGCACCAGAATCAGGGCGAAGCAGGATCGAAACAGGGTAATTTCATGCAGCGGCAATTCCGGGCTCAACCATTTGATGATCGAGTCGCTGAGCGTGAGGCAGGCAAGGGCGGCGACCAGGCACAGTACACCCTGGGTGTTGGCACTCAAGGAACGGATGAAACTCATCGCCTCCGGGTAGGATCCCGGTACACGTTAAAGCACTTTTTCTGGGGCTTATTGCAGTCGGTAAATCGCAAGTGCCCCGTCGATGGGAGGATGGCCAGGGGAATCACCGACCCTCGTAGCCTTCTAGTACGTTAACCGCGTTGACGCCAATCTCCTCGACCGCGTAGCCGCCTTCCATGATGAACAGCGCTGGCAGGTTAAGGCGCGCAATGGTGGCGCCGTAACGCTTGAAGTCGTCACTGGATAGCTTGAAGAACGAGATCGGGTCATGCTCGAAGGTGTCGACCCCGAGAGAGATCACCAGCGCATCCGGCGCGTAGTTCTCGATTTTACGGCAGGCGTCTTCGAGCGCCGCGCCCCAGGTGGTGAAATTGGTGCCCGGCCCCATCGGGTAGTTGTGATTATAACCCTCGCCCGAGCCCCGACCGGTCTCGTCGGCGTAACCGAGAAAATGCGGAAAAGCGTGATTCGGATCGCCGTGCAGCGACAGGAACATTACGTCGTCGCGGTCGTAAAAAATTGCCTGGCTGCCGTTACCGTGATGGAAGTCGACGTCCAGCAGCGCCACCCGTGCCGCGCCCTGATCGAGGAAGGCCTGCGCAGCTACCGCGGCGTTATTGATGAAGCAGTAGCCGCCGTACATGTCTGCCGCCGCGTGATGACCCGGCGGACGGCACAGCGCGAAGGCTTCCCGGGCGCCATCGCGCATTGCCGCCTGCGCGGTCAACGCCACGTCGACACTGGTGCGCGCTGCCTCCCAGGTACCATCGGAGATCGAGGTTTCGGCGGCTAAAGCGTAGTGCCCGAGTTTGCCATCGATGTGATGCGGCACTCGCTCCTGCTGCATGCCGCGCGCCGGCCAGCAGGTCGGAATCGCCTCTCCCTCGTAACCCGAGGCGCTCCACTGTTCCCAGCAGGTTTCGAGAAACCTGATGAAATCGGCGTCATGAATGCGCGTTATCGTCTCGATGTCGAAGTGTTGCGGTGCGATGATTTCTCCCAGCTCAACCTCGCGCACGCGCCCGATGACGTGTTCGGCTCGTACCGGGCATTCGAAGGGCGGCACCAGCAGGCCGCCATAGAGTTCGGTTTTGGCATCGCGTAGGGCATGTTTTTCACTGAATACAGTCAGCATCGCTGGTCTCCGGTAATGATTCGGATTTTAAATTGACGATCCGGCATGTCGAACGGTTGCTCGCAGGCGGAACGTCCGGATTGCAACCGATATCGCTCATAGTTAGCCGACCCGGCCATCGAGGGTTGCCACGGCCTGGTAGAGATCTGGCCGGCGATCGCGATAAATTCCCCAGGCGTCGCGATATTTGCGGATTTCGTCCATATCGAACTCGTGCACCAGCACGGTTTCGCTGTGATCGTCGGCTTCGCACATGATGGCGCCGGTGTGATCGGCGATAAACGAGTGGCCGTAGAAGCTCAACTCAAGCGACGGGTCCTGGGTCGCATGCTCGGTGCCGATGCGGTTGGAAGCGATCACCGGGACCATGTTGGCCGCGGCGTGGCCCTGCATGGTGCGCTGCCAGTGGCCGCTCGAATCGAGCGTGATCGCGGGCGGCGGTTCGGATCCGATGGCGGTCGGATAAAGCAGCAATTCGGCTCCCATCAGTGTCATGCTGCGTGCCGCTTCCGGAAACCACTGATCCCAGCAGACACCGGCGCCGAGCTTGCCGTAGCGGGTGTCCCATACCCGGAAACCGGTGTCGCCCGGGTTGAAATACGTCTTTTCCTGGTATCCCGGACCATTGGGTATGTGCGATTTGCGGTAAACGCCGAGCAGCGAGCCATCGGCATCGATCATCGCCAGGGAATTGTAGAATGCGCGGTTGGCGCGTTCGAACCAGCTGCAGGGCAGCACTACACCGAGTTCTTTTGCCAGCGCCTGAAATTTCCTGATCGCCGGATTATCTTCGAGCGTGGTTGCCAGCGCGAAATGTTTGGCATCCTGCTCGATACAGAAGTAGGGTGCTTCGAACAGTTCCTGGATCAGTATGACCTGGGCGCCGCGGGCGGAAGCCTCGCGGATCAGTTCTTCGGCGCGCTCGAGGTTGGCGGGAAGATCCCAGCTGCAGGCCATCTGCGTGGCTGCAACGCTTAACTTCGGCATTGGCAATTCTCCTGGGCCCGGGTCAAGAACACCGAATTTTTATCGATTTTTAGTGCCTTGGCTAGCAATAAAACGGACTATCGAGCACAATTCCGCTGTTGCCAGGCCGAAGAGGTCTTATGCCAGATTACTTGCCACAGGATTCGGGGGAGAGTTCGCTTTGGAGCGCAACTGCGATTGCGAATCCCGTCAACCGGCAGTTGCAGCAATCGCTGCAGGCGGACGTGCTCGTGGTCGGCGGAGGTTACACCGGCCTGTCAAGCGCGCTGCATTTAGCCGAGCAGGGCGTGTCGGTGGTTTTGCTGGAGGCGAATAGCATCGGATTCGGCGGTTCCGGGCGTAATGCTGGCCTGGTTAACGCCGGGGTCTGGCAAAACCCGGATCATGTGCGCCGCGAACTGGGTGCGGAAGCCGGCGAGCGCTTTAACCTGGCGCTGAGGGATTCTCCCGCGCTGGTATCCGATCTGGTTGACCGCTTCCGGATGGATTGCGATTTGCAGCGGGTCGGCACCGTCAACGTTGCGCATAATGCCGCTGCGCTGAAATCGCTGGAGGATCGCTGCCGCCAGTTACAGGAGATCGGTGCGGCGGTCGAAATGATCGACGGCGAGACCGCCCGGGAAATTTCGGCTTCTCAGGTTTATCGGCATGGCGGAATCCATGATCCGGGGGCTGCAACCATTCATCCACTGAATTACGCGCGTTCGCTGGCGCGCGCGGCCATGGAACTGGGTGCCCAGCTATTCCAGGAATCCGCAATCGAGGGCCTGGTCCGGCAAAACGATCGTTGGCTGGCGACCACCGCGCATGGTGAAGTCTCGGCCGAGCAGGTGATCATCGCCACCAATGCCTACGCTGATGGCAACAGCCAGCAGGTTCGCGAATCGACGGTGCCGGTTTTTATTTTTCAATGTGCCACGCGGCCGCTCCAAGATGACGTTGCCGCCAACATAATCCCCCGGCGTCATGGACTCTGGGATACACAGCTCATGCTGACCTCGTCACGAATTGATCGGGATAGGCGGTTGATAATGAGCAGCGCCGGGAGATTGCAGGGCTTCCGGCGCGCTATCCGCGTGAACTGGATGACGCGCAGCCGCGACTGGCTGTTTCCGCAAACCCGGGGCGTCGAGTGGGAATACCAGTGGAGCGGGCAGGTCGGTGTAACCGGCAGCAAGATTCTGCGCATTCAGTTGCTGGCTCCGGGGGTGTTCGCCCCGGCCGGATACAACGGACGCGGTATTGGTCCTGGCAGCGTTATCGGCAAGCATCTTGCGCAAACCATCGTCAGCGGTAACCGGAATGATTTTCCATTCCCGATCGAGGCGCTTTACCGCGAAAAATGGCGCTCCTCTCGAGCGGGGTATTACAGCTACGGCACTCTGGCAATGCAGTTGTTAGGCAGACGCTAGGCCGGTTCTTTAGTAGCCAATGAGCGGCGACTCGGGCTGACATTAGGCTCTTGCGCCGATAAAATGTGACCGCATTCATCAGGTAACCAGAGCAATGACGCAGACAAAACGAGTTTCTTTCGACTGGCAGGATCCCATGTTTCTCGAGCAGCAACTGAGCGAGGAGGAACGCATGATTCGCGACGCGACGCGCGAGTATTGCCAGGACCGGCTCATGACGCGGGTGCAGATGGCCAATCGTGAGGAGAGCTTCGACCGCGAGATCATGAACGAATTCGGTGAGCTCGGCTTGCTCGGCGCGACCATCCCCGAAGATTACGGCTGTGCTGGCGCCAACTACGTCTCCTATGGCCTGGTGGCGCGTGAAGTCGAGCGCGTCGACAGCGGTTATCGTTCGGCGATGAGCGTTCAGTCCTCGCTGGTGATGCATCCGATTTTTGCCTACGGCAACGAGGCGCAGCGACAGAAATTCCTGCCGCGGCTGGCGACCGGGGAGCTGGTAGGCTGTTTCGGTCTGACCGAACCCGACGCCGGCTCCGATCCCGCCAGCATGAAAACCACTGCGACCGCCGTCGATGGCGGATATCGGTTGAAGGGAGCCAAGATGTGGATCACCAATTCACCGATTGCCGACGTGATGGTGGTGTGGGGCAAGCTCGATGACGTGATCCGGGGATTTGTCCTGGAACGAGGCATGGAAGGCTTGTCCACGCCCAAGATCGAAGGCAAGTTTTCGTTGCGCGCCTCGGTAACCGGGGAAATCGTGATGCAGGATGTTTTCGTCCCGCAGGAAAACCTGCTGCCGAACGTGGAAGGTTTAAAGGGTCCGTTCGGCTGTCTCAACCGCGCGCGCTACGGTATCGCCTGGGGCGCGATGGGCGCCGCCGAATTTTGCTGGCACGCCGCGCGGCAGTATACGCTGGATCGAACCCAGTTTGGCCGGCCGCTGGCGGCCACCCAGCTGGTGCAGAAGAAACTTGCCGATATGCAAACCGAAATCGCGCTCGGCTTGCAGGGCTGCCTGCAAATGGGCCGCCTGATGGATAGCGAGCGCTGCCCGGTCGAACTGGTGTCGTTGATGAAGCGCAACAACTGCGGCAAGGCGCTGGACGTTGCCCGCGTTGCGCGCGACATGCACGGCGGTAACGGCGTGTCCGATGAATACCACGTTATCCGTCATGTCATGAACCTCGAAGCCGTCAATACCTGGGCGCAAACCGGCATCCAGGCATTTTTCTAGATGGCGGGGCCGCTAGCCGGTTTCCGGGTTCTCGATCTGAGTCGTATCCTGGCCGGACCCTGGGCCAGCCAGATGCTGGCCGACCTCGGTGCCGAGGTTATCAAGGTCGAACGCCCCGGCAGCGGTGACGATACTCGCGGCTGGGGTCCACCCTACATGCCGGACGAGGACGGCAGACCGACCACCGAATCGGCCTATTTTCACGGCGCTAATCGCGGCAAGCGCTCGGTGTGCATCGATATGTCCCGCGCCGAGGGGCAATCTCTGCTGCGGGAGCTGGCGCGTCATTGCGACGTGTTGATAGAAAACTTCAAGGTTGGAGGACTGCAAAAATACGCTCTCGATTACGATAGCCTGAAGCCGATTAATCCCGCCCTCGTCTACTGTTCGATCACCGGTTTCGGTCAGACCGGTCCCTATGCCGAGCGCGCCGGCTACGATTTCATGATCCAGGCAATGGGCGGTATGATGAGCGTGACCGGCGAGGCCGATGGTCAACCGATGAAGATCGGCGTGGCGCTGGCCGACGTGTTGACCGGCCTCTATGCAGCCAACGCGATCCAGGCGGCGTTGATTCACCAGCGCGCCAGCGGGGAAGGGCAATATATCGATATGGCGCTGCTCGACGTGCAGGTGGCCACGCTTGCCAACCAGGCGATGAATTATCTCGCGAGTGGCGACAGTCCCGGTCGAATGGGCAATGCACATCCCAATATCGTGCCCTACCAGGCGTTTCAAACCGATGATGGCCATATTATTCTAGCGATCGGCAACGATGCACAGTTCGAACGTTTTTGCGAGCTTGCGGGCAGGCGGGAGCTGGCCGCAGACGAACGCTTTCGTAAAAATAGCGATCGGGTCAAGCATCGGCTGGAATTGATTCCGCAGATCGCCGATCTAATGCTGCAGAAATCGAGCGCGCAGTGGCTCGAGGCATTAAATGCGAAAGGCATTCCCTGCGGGCCGATCAACAATATCGACGAGGTGTTCGACGATCCACAGGTTAAATTTCGCGGCCTGCGGCTCGAACTCGAGCATCCGCTCGCGGGCTCGGTCGCGAGCGTCGCCAATCCGATTCGATTGTCGCGAACCCCGATCGAATACCGTCAGGGACCGCCCCTACTCGGTCAGCACACCGACGAGGTTCTGGGTCGGCTGCTGTCGCTGGATGCGACGGCGCTTACGCAGCTGCGCGCGGAGGGAATCATCGCCTGAAGGGTTACTGCCTGTCCGAATTCTTCGAGAAACGGAAATTAGTCGCGGTAGCCGAACAGCCGGTTTTCGATGATTTGTTCGGCGACGCCCTGCGGTACGGACTGTTCCCAGGCCCCGCGGCCGTTCTGCAGTTGCTTCAGTACGTTGCGTGAAAAAATCTTGAATAGCTCGTGATCGCTCGATTCGATACCGAAAATAAAATTGTTTTCCACCAGGTGGCGATACAGAGACAGCAGGTTTTCCGGCAGGTCGACATTGTTGTAATCACGGTATTCGCCAGCCTTGTCGATCTCGGGGTAAACCAGCAGGCGAGTATGGTCGGGAAACAGTTTGCCGAAGCCCTCGAGGATGCCACCTTCCACTCCCCGGTAGCTGCTTTCGTCGAAGATTTGCCTGATATTCATGATGCCGACCACGATGCCGATCTGCAACTTGGTGAACTGCCTGAAATAAGCACGCAGTGAAAAATAACGCGTGTAGTCGGTAATCATCACGCTGTAGCCCAGTGAGTTCAGCAGGTGCACGCTGTCGATCAGGTCTTTCTCCGGGACCATCAGGTCGTTGCCGTGAATGTCATTGAGCGATATTTCCGCCAGCGCGACACAATTGTCGGGGGTTACTCCCTGCGTCTGGCAAAAGAACTTCAGGCCCTGGTCCATCATGTCGACGTTGAGGTTGGTGACCGGCCGGAAGGTGCCCCGAATGGTTAGCACGTTTTTCTTGTACAGCATCTCGGCCGGTATCACGACCGAGCCATCGGGCTTGAACATGATTGCACGTGTCTTCCAGCTGCGGATCAGGTGCAGGTTGATCGCGCGGTTGTCGACCTCCTCGAAATAAGGCCCGTAAAACTCGATCGAATCGATCTCGATGCGGCCCTGTTCGAGATTGTCGGTCAACGATTCGATAATGGTTTTCGCGTTTTCGAAGTAGTAGTAAGCGGCGTAAATCAGGTTGACACCAAAGACGCCCAGCGATTGCTGTTGTCGATCCGCGTCTTCATCGCGCATGCGGACATGAACGATGATGTCGGAAGGCTCGGCGGCGGGGTACATCTGCACCCTGACACCGCACCAGGCATGACACTCGTTATCGGTTTTGAAGCTTTTTGCCGCCACGGTCGCGCCGTAAGCGAAATAGCGCGAAGCAACCGAGCGCGAGGTACCGACCCGGTCGATAACCAGCTCGAATTCCTTCTCCAGCATCGCCTGCACCCGGGCCCTGCTGACGTAGCGACCGTCCTCCTGCACCCCGTAAATCGCATCCGAAAACTTCATGTCATAGGCGGACATGGTTTTGGCGATGGTGCCGGCGGCCGCCCCGGATTTGAAAAACTGTCGCGCCACTTCCTGACCAGCGCCGATTTCGACGATAGTGCCATACTTCTTTTCGTCTAGATTGATTCTGAGCGCTTTATCCAGCGTGCTGCGAGTGCTGATGTTTTTATCCACTTTGTTTGCCTGCCCCTGAAAAAATAGTATTTTGCGCAGTTTGAATTGCTCACCACGATCGAGTAAGGATTATAACCCCGTCGGCGTCGCCTGTTATTTGATAGTCGTCAAAACGGTGCCGGTCTCCGGTAGCGACTGAAATTTGCGAGATCGACTCCGCCAGGCGTTAGCTTTTCAATGGCCAGGTATCGCTCAGGCGGTAACCGCCGGGCCACGGATCGTCCGGGTCGAGCATAATCTGGTGGGTTCCGGTTATCCAGGCGCGCCCCCGAACCGAAGGGATTATCGCGTCTCTTGCGCCAACCCTGGTAGCGCTGACGATACTGCAGTCGAAGCGCGAGTCGATAATCGATTTGCCGATCAGCTGTTCTCCTACCTGCATTAACCCCCTGGCCTGCAGGCTCGCCATGCGCGCCGAGCAGCCGGTGCCGCAGGGTGAGCGGTCGAGTTTCCCCGGATCGATAGCCACCGTATTGCGGCTGACCTTGACCCCGTTTTCCTCGGTCAGCGGCAGCGCGAATTTCGGGATGACTGAATCCCAGCTGCTCGTTGGCGGCGCGGGTAATCGATGCGCCCATTCGTGCGAGATCGCCGGCCTCGTCGGGGCGAATCGCAAAACCCAGCTCACTGGCATCGACAATGACGAAGCTGTCGCCACCGTAAGCGGTATCCACGCGAAGTGTGCCGACACCCGGTACCTCGAGATTCGCGTCCAGCCGATCGGCAAACGAGGCGACATTATGTATCTCGATACTGCGAGCTTTGCCGTTTTCGCAGTAAGCCTTAACCGGCACCAGCCCGCCGGGCGCCTCGAGGATAAACTCGGTGACCGGTTCCCGCATCGCCACCAGGCCGCTGTCGAGTAGCACGGTGGCGACGCAGATCGAATTCGATCCCGACATTGGCGGGGTATGTTCCGGTTCCATGACGATAAACCCGAACGCCGCGTCGGGGTGTTTCGCCGGTACTAGCAGATTGACATGTTTGAAAACCCCGCCGCGGGGTTCATTCAGCACAAACCGCCTCAGTTCCTGGTCCTCGGCGATCCAGCGTGCCTGTTGCCACAGGGTTTCGCCGGGTGGCGGGCTGACGCCGCCGACGATAACGTTGCCTACTTCGCCCTCGGCGTGGCAGGAAACGAGGTGAACAAGTTTCTGGCTTCTCATGGCTTTCTGAAATGCAGGAAAAAATGGCCCAGCCAGCCGGCCAGGAAAATGAAATACAGTGCCAGTGCCCAGCCGATGCTCGGATGCAGGCGCGGGTGCTGGGAAAAATTAGCCTCGATCGCCAGCTGGATGGCAAAAATACTGAGTAGCAGGTGGGCGCAACCCATGATGAACATTTGCCGGCGAAAAAACAGCTTTGTCTGGTCGACTCTTTGCGGCGCCAGCCAGTAATCCCGGTTGGGAATCCTCATGCCAAAGTTGCTGCGCAGTTCTGACCAGCGCGGCACGAAATCGAAAACCGCGACCAGCAGCGACAGGATGGCGAGGTAAAGGCCGAAGAAGCCGTTCCTGCTCGACCAGTCGTTGGGAGCGCCGAGTCCGTCAAAATGCGAGGCAACGACATCGGGCACTCGCGGGTAATAGTAAATCACCTGGATTAACGCGACGCCTGCCAGGGCGTAGAAGATGCCTCTGTACCAGCTCATGATGACCGGCCGTTTAAAGAAATTCACTCTAAAACACCAGGTATGGCCTGTCCAGCGGCGTCTTCGCTAATGCCACGAACCGGTCGGATACGATGGTCCAGACATATGAAAACCCCGCGATCGGGCGCGGGGGTTTTTTCGGGGCAGGGCTGACTATTGGTACTCGAAGGACTTGCTGCTCAAGACCGTGTGGTCGTCGTCGAGCACGTTCACGGTCCAGGTGCCGATCCACGAAGGGATCAGGGTCTTGCTGGTCCAGATGCGCCAGCGCGGCCCTTTGACTTCGAAGGTCTTTTCGAACATGACATCGCCGTTAAAAGTCCATTGATGAGTGATGTTATTCCCGCTTAAATCCTGGAGTTCGGTGAAAAACGAAATCGACGTGTAGGAACTGCTGTCGATACTGTCAACCATGATAACCGGCTCGCGATTATCGACACCGATGGTGAACATCGCTCGAGTGACTTCACCGGCATATCCACTGGTGCTGACGGCGAGTGTCGCTAGGAGAAGTAAAGATTTCATAATGGGACGCATTGAGGTCTCCTGGAATTTCATCGTTATGACTATAGCAATAAACCTGGGGGTATGCAGAAACGCGAACGTGATGTTGCAGTGCTTAACCCGGATGCTCGTCGCGACTACTTCGCAGCAGTTCGATCATGGCGCTGGAGCTTAGCGACAGGGTGCGCTTTTTTCGCGTCACGATACCGAGCGGTCGATGCGCATCCAGGCCGTGCAGGCGATGGCTGGTCAGGCTCGAGTCGACCATGCTTTGCGGCAGGATACTCCACCCCAGGTTTGCTGAAACCATGACTTTTATCGTTTCGAGATAATTTGTTTCCAGCACGATGTCGAGCCGGTCCTTGCTGCCGGCGAACAGGTTGTTGATGATCTTGCGGGTGAAAGTTCCCTGTGATGGCAGAATCGAGGCATGTTCCAGTAACTGACCCGGCTCGATAACGCGCAGCGGCGCGAGCTCGTGATCGGCCGCCGTCACGACCACCAGGTTATCGATCCAGACCACCTCGCATTGGAGCTTGTCATCGGCCAGTTCCGGCAGCGTTACGATGGCCAGCTCCAGTTCATTACTGGCAATCGCGGCACAGGCGTCTTCCGAATCCATGAAATGCAGATCCAGATCGACCTGCGGGTAGCGAATTTTGAAATCCCGCAGCACCTGTGGCAGACGATGCAGACCGATGTGGTGGCTGGTGGCGAAACTCAGGCTGCCCGACGGCGTCTGCTGCTGGCGGCTCAGGCTGGAGCGGTAGGATTGCAGTTCCTGCAGGATGCGCTCGGCGTGAGGTTTGAACAGCTTGCCGTTCGGCGTCAGAATGCTGCGCTTGCCGATCCGATCGAACAGTTCGACCCGGATGTTGTTTTCGAGCTGACGAATTCGTTTGCTGACCGCGGGTTGGGTGATATGCAGTCGCTCCGCTGCCAACGAGAATGACTCGAGTTCGGCCACGGCAAGAAATGCGGTGATTTGATTGATTTGCATATCTATTCCAATTAGGAATCGAAATTATGAAAATTATGAATTAGTGTTATTCTAGTTCTGCGCGTAAAATCTCACAAGTTTTTACGCGGGTAATTAACAATGGCTGGAAAGACCCTCTACGACAAGATCTGGGATTTGCACCAGGTGCGCCGGGATGACGATGGCACCTCGTTGCTTTACATCGATCGTCACCTGGTGCACGAGGTGACTTCGCCGCAGGCATTCGAAGGCCTGGAAATCGCGCAACGCCCGCTGTGGCGCAAGCGTTCGATCCTGGCGGTGCCGGATCACAACGTACCGACCACCGGGCTCGAATACGGTATCACCGACCCGGTTGCAAAGCTGCAGGTCGATACTCTCGACGCGAATTGTGACAAGTATGCGCTCACCGAATTCAAGATGGGAGACCAGCGCCAGGGTATCGTGCACGTGATCGGGCCGGAGCAGGGTGCAACCCTGCCGGGCATGACCGTGGTCTGCGGCGACTCTCATACCTCGACTCACGGTGCCTTTGCCGCGCTGGCGTTCGGCATCGGAACCTCGGAAGTCGAACACGTGATGGCGACGCAGTGCCTGATCCAGAAGAAATCTAAAAACATGCGAGTCACGGTGCAGGGATCGGTGGCCGACGGTGTTACCGCCAAGGATATCGTGTTACATATTATCGGCGAGATCGGCACCGCCGGAGGCACGGGTTGCACCATCGAGTTCGCCGGCGAAGCGATTACCAGCCTGTCGATGGAAGGTCGCATGACGGTCTGCAACATGACCATCGAGGCGGGCGCCCGCGCCGGGTTGATCGCCTGCGATCAGACTACTCTGGACTACATCGAAGGACGCCCGTTCGCGCCGCGCGGTGAAATCTGGCAGCAGGCGGTTGAGTTCTGGCGCGATCTGCACTCGGACGCCGATGCCGTGTTCGATCGGGAGGTTGTTATTGAGGCCGCCGATATCGCGCCCCAGGTTACCTGGGGTACTTCGCCCGAAATGGTCTGCAGCGTTAACAGCAGGATTCCCGACCCGGCGCAGGAAGCGGATCCGATCAAGGCTGGCGGCATGCAAAAAGCGCTCGAATACATGGGGCTGGAAGCCAATACGGCCTTCGACGAGGTCGCGGTAGACAAGATCTTTATCGGCTCCTGCACCAACTCGCGCATCGAGGATTTGCGCGCCGCGGCCAGCGTGGTAAAGGGCCGCAAGCTGGCTGCCAATATCAAACTCGCGATGGTCGTGCCCGGTTCCGGGCTGATCAAGCAGCAAGCCGAGGACGAGGGGCTCGACCGTATCTTTGTCGATGCCGGTTTTGAATGGCGTGAACCTGGTTGCTCGATGTGCCTCGGGATGAATGCCGATCGGCTCGAACCGGGAGAACGCTGCGCGTCGACTTCGAACCGTAACTTCGAGGGGCGCCAGGGCCAGGGCGGCAGAACTCATCTTGTTTCGCCGGCGATGGCGGCCGCTGCCGCGGTTACGGGACACTTTATCGACGTGCGCGAGTTGCAGGAATAATCATGGAAAAATTTACCACTTTCAACGGTATTGTTGCCGCCATCGATCGCCCTAACATCGATACCGACGCGATTATCCCGAAGCAGTATCTGAAATCGATCAAGCGCTCCGGTTTCGGGGTCAACCTGTTCGACGACTGGCGTTACCTCGATCCCGGGGAGCCGGGGCAGGATCATTCGCAGCGCCGCTTAAATCCGGAGTTCGTGCTTAACCGAGATCCTTATCAACAGGCGCAAATTTTGCTGGCGCGTGAAAATTTCGCCTGTGGATCCTCGCGCGAACACGCGGTCTGGGCGCTGATGGATTTCGGTATCAAGGTGGTTATAGCGCCAGGTTACGCCGATATCTTTTACAATAATTCATTCAAGAATGGCCTGTTGCCGATCGCGCTCGACGCTGCGCTCGTCGACCGGCTTTTCAGCGAAGTAGAAAACAGCGAAGACTATCGGCTCACTATCGATCTCGAAAGCCAGCTGGTCGCAACCCCCGACGGTACCGAGATGAGCTTCGAAATCGATGAGTTTCGCAAGTATTGCCTGTTGAACGGGCTCGACGATATCGGCCTGACAATGCAGCATGCCGACAGCATCGAGGCCTTCGAACAGCAGTACTATGAGCGCTTGCCCTGGTTAAAATAGGATTAAGAGATGACGCATAAGATAGCGGTGCTTGCCGGCGATGGCATTGGTCCGGAGATTGTCGATGAGGGCCT
>JAACFA010000174.1 GCA_009937625.1 Gammaproteobacteria bacterium
GGCCAGTTCCGGGTGGCGGTGAATATCGTGCCGCCAGGCCTGCATGCTGGCATGGCTGGACTCGGTGAAAGACGTCAGTTTATTCATGGTGTACTTTGCCGTGAAAGATTCGCATTATATAACGATGTTCCGGCGACATTTACAGCAACTCAGGCAAAAGCTCAACGAATTCGACATCGATGTCGCGCTGATTACCGACGACGACTCGGTTTATTACTACAGCGGCTACTACGATTACCTGCACATGGAGTTCGGGCGGCCGACGATCCTGCTGGTTCCACGTGACGGCGAGAGCCTGCTGATCACGCCGTCCATCGACCTGAACATGGCGCTCGAGACCGCGGAAGTGGATCGCATCGAGGCCTGGAACGACGGCCTCGGAAACGAATGGCGCGAGCACATCCCGGCGCAACTCGAACACGCCGCCCGGGTAGCGATCGAGCCACAGCATATGCCGCCGCCGGTGCGCGCCTATATCGATACCCTGGTCGATGCGGCGAGTCTCGCGGACATCACCCCCGTCGTTGCCGAGATGCGCATGGTCAAGTCGCCCGCGGAACTGCAGCTGGCGCGGCACGCGGGACTGGTGGCCAATTCGATGATGCAGGCGGGACGCGACGCGATTGCCGCGGGCGTTGCCGAGTACGAGGTGGCGCTGGCGACATCGCAGGCGGGTACCCGGAAATCCGCCGAGCTGCTGGCACGGCACTACGGCGATAGCGAGATGTCGCCCAGTACCCATTTCCTGCAGATAATGGCGTCCGGCGAAGATATCATCAAGACCCACCACCGCGCCTCGAACCGCGTCATGCGTCATGGCGATCCGGTATTCCTGTGTTTCTGCGGGATGACAAACTTTCATAAATTCAAACTCGGTTTCGATCGTACCTTCTGGATCGGAAACGTGCGCGATAAATCCGAGGAGAAAATCTATCAAATCGCGCTCGACAGCCAGGCGGCGGCGTTGTCGATGCTGCGCCCCGGCGTGATCGCGGAAGACGTGCATGCCGCCTACGCGGAAGTCATTCAATCCGCGGGATACGACTACCCGTTTCGTTGCGGGCGTGGCACCGGCTTCAGTTTTGTGGAAAAACCCCAACTGGTGAGTGGCGACAGAACCGTGTTGCAGCCAAACATGGTGCTGGCGGTAGACGGGTCGGTCAGCACCGACAAGTTCAGGGCGCAGGTGGGCGATAGCTTTATCCTGACCGAAGACGGGTACGAGCCGATTACCACCCATCCCAAATCGATCGACGATGTGATTATTCCGCACTAGTAAAGCCAGGCGGTAAACACGGTTTTTTCGCGTTCTGGGAGCCGATTGTTCGGTGTTATCATAGCGCGCAGGTGCAGCGGGAGAAAATCATGATCGTAAGAAACCTGGATGACCTGATCGATACCGAGCGCGACGTGCGCGGCCCGGTGTGGGCGAGCCGACGCTTTCTGCTGGCCGATGACGGGGTCGGTTTCACGCTGACCGAAACCACGACCGAGGCCGGTGCCGAGCAGATCCTGTGGTACAAGCACCACGTCGAGGCGAACTACGTCATCGAGGGCCGGGGGGAAGTCGAAAACCTCGCTACCGGTGAAGTCTTCGCGCTCGGGCCGGGATCGATGTATACCCTCGACCAGCACGAAAAGCACTGCCTCCGGTCGTTCACGCGCATGCGGCTGGTCTGCGTATTCACGCCGGCGTTGACCGGGCGCGAAACCCATGACGAAGACGGCGCCTATGCGCCGCCGGCCGAGTGATCTGGAGGCAATACCTCGCGCGGCAGTCGCGCAAATCCTGCGGACTTTTTAGCCGGCTGTTGATGGGCCGTTACCTCGACCGCGCTGTGACGACTGGCTATTTTGGGCGGCATTTAGTGACAGCTTTCGAAGACCTGACCCGAATAACCGACACCGGCAGACCTCATATTTTGGTCTATAAAGTGCTTCAGAAATATATGAAATACTCCCTACCGATCGTCGCGATTTTGCTGCTTCACGCTGGCTTGATGCCGGCCACCGCCGACGTTTACAAGTACCAGGATAAGAACGGCAAGTGGCATTTCACCGACAAGCCACCGAAAGATAAAAAGACCAGCGCGGTTACCACGACCACCAGCACCGGGGCTGTCAGGGCCGATCTGGGGGTCGACTTACAGCAGAGGTTCAAGCCCGCATCGAAGACTGACGAGGCGTCGCTTGCGGTGGTGACGGTGCAAACCAGCACCGGCTCCGGGTCGGGATTCTTCGTCACTGCTGATGGTTATATCATTACCAATCGTCACGTGATCAGGCCGGCGACGACCAACCAGTGGAAGGAAACCGAGAGCAAGCTCGAGGATTACGAACAGCGGCTCGCCGCCTTCAAATCGGATATCGACGAGGACGGGGAACGGCTCAACGAAAACCAGCGTACCATCGATGAAAACCGCGAGTACATGGAGTCGACCCGGGCGTCGGATTCGGAGCGCCAGCGCTATGAACGCTACGTCAAACGCTACCAGAAAAACAAGCGGCGTCATGAAGCCAATGTCGCCCAGTACAGGAAACTGGAGCGCGAGTACCGCGAGAAAAAGTCCAACTTCGGCTTTAACAGCAGCATGAGCAACTTTTCCAAGAAGTTCACCATTATTCTGAAAAATGGTAAGAAGCTGAAAGCGAGGTTGATCAAGATCAGCAATGACCACGACCTGGCGTTGCTCAAGCTCGATAACTACAGCACGCCTTTCCTGACCCTGTCGAACCAGAAGTATCCGCGCCAGGGTACTCAGGTGTTTGCCATTGGCAGCCCGCTCGGCATCACGGATTCGCTCACCGCCGGGATTATTACCAAGTCCAGCCGTGATCACCTGTTTACCGATACGCAAATCCTGCCGGGCAACAGCGGCGGGCCGTTGATCGATGCCGACGGCAAGGTGCTGGGCGTCAATACCGCGGTGGTGGCACAGAACCGCAATGCGGACGGGCTCGGCCTTGCGATCTACGTGTCACGCATTCGCAGCGAGTTTGCGCGCGAACTGGGCGGCAAGCTCTAGTCGGTCGTAGTTGAGGCCCGACGATAACGCTCAGGCCAGCAGAACCGCAACGATACCGGTCAGAAAAATCCCGTCGAAGGTTCCGGCGCCGCCGATCGACGCCACCGGCGTGCCGATTTTCCGAATATCGTTCAGGCGCAGCAAATCCGCCCCCAGCAGCACTCCCATCGTTCCGCAGATATAAGCCAGCGGTGCACTGTTCTCCGGTGCGATCAGCAGCGCCGTCAGCGCCGCGGTAAACGGTGCGACGAACAGCGGCATGCCGATGCCGATCCCGCGCACCGGGCGGCTGGCAAGGTAACAAACCGCGGCCACGATGGCGATTGCCAATGATATCCGGGTGAATGGTAGTTGATTGATACTGGCGAGGTAGATCGAAAAGCCAATCGGAATCAGCGCGCCGCCGACGTTGATCGCGATGATGGTCTTGCCGGTGAACGGCAGGGGCCGCCCGAACAGGAGTCCATGCAGCGCCTGCGTTGCTTCATCCGGCGGCGCTTCCGCCGTGATTTGGAACAGCGGCAGGTTGATGCCGCTGCCGACCAGGGTGCAGGCGAGTAGCAGCATCGCGGAGTGGGTCGACAGGCCGAGCTTGTCGAGCGCAATGGTGAAGACGCCCAGGTAGAGAATAATCACCGCCAGCACGAAGATGAGGATCAGCAGCAGGAACTGCGCGGCGGAAGGTGAAGGGCGCACGGTAAACCGGATTCGGGTTAAGGCCTGCCGGTAAGCAGGCGCCTGACGACGTCAGGCGTTAATCACGTAGTTCAGGATTTCGACTACCTGTGCCGGGGTTTCGGCCCAGGCCATCGCGGCGGCGTCGACCTCTTTCAGCGGATGCACGATGTCGTCCGCGTGCAGCGTGATATAGGGCTTGCCGAGCGCCGCACAATAGCCGGCGTCGAAAGCCGCGTTCCATTGCTTGTACTTGTCACCGAAACGCACCACCGCGACATCGCATTTTTCGAGCAGAGTCTTGGTACGGATGCCGTTGACTTTCGAAGATTTATGGTCGCGCCAGTAGCCATCCGACTGCGGCCCCAGCATGTCACCGGCGGCATCGCTGGCCTCGTGATCGGTAACCGGCGAAGAAAACTTTATCGGCAGATCGAGTTTGCCGGCGCCTTCGATAATCTGCTCGCGCCAGTCGCTGTGAATTTCCCCCGAGAGGTAAACATTCCAGGTCATGTTTCTACTCCTGTTAAATTGACGATTCCTGGCGTAAAAACCTGCCCGCCATGAATACTCCATTATTTCTCAATTCCGGAAGGAAAGACAATGGTAAGATAGCGCTGGTTAGAAACCCACCGGAAAGAAACTAGATTGCTGTATTTACGAACAACCCTGCGCATTTTTTTCTTGCTTGCATGCCTGGGCCAGTTGCCTTCGATTGCCCAGGGACAATCTGTCATATCGCAGGAGCCAGGCGTCACGGTCGAGTTGATCGAAAGCCGAATCGAGGAGGTACAAGCATCCGCCGAACTCGACGAGAAGACCAAACAGGCCATACTTGATTTTTACCGCAAGACGATCAGCCTCAAAGAGCAACAGCTATCCTATGAGGCCGCCACCGAAGAGTTCGTCAAGGCGCGCGAGTCGTCACCCCAGCGGTCGGCCGAGCTGCGTGCGCAACTGCAGGAACTGGAGGCCGAGGCACTACAAAATCTTCCGGATTCATTGTCACGTAAGGGGCTGCCGCTACTCGAACAACAATTACTCAGCGAAAAATCAGACCTGTCCAGCCTTTCCAGCACCCTGGCGGAGCTGGAAGTGTTGCTGGAAGCGCAAACACAGCGTGCGCAACAGGCGCGCGAACGGCTGAATCAGGCAAAGCAACGTCAACCCGAAGTCGCGCAAGCTTTGCAATCGCCCGCCCCCGAGGATCGCACGCCTCGCCTTGCCGAGGCCCGACGTTGGTCACTGGAGCAGGAGAGCAGGACACTGGGCGCCGAGATTGAAATGCTGGACCAGGAGTTATTGAGTCAGCCGATGCGGATCGAACTGCTCGGTGTACGGCGCGACAAGGCAACGCTGGAGTTGAATCGGCAGTTGAATTACGTCGGATTGTTCGAAGGGCTGGTGGCCGAGCGGCGTCTCAGCGAGGCGGAGACGGTAAAAGAAGAAGCCGAAGAGACCGAGCGAGAGGCTTTCGGCAAACACGCCCTGTTACAGGAAATAGCGCAGAACAACACTAAACTCAGTGACGAATTGAACCGGCTGGTGGCCGAGCTGGATAACATCGCCGCCGAGGAGAAAATTGCTGCCAGTCGGGCCAAAAGAATCGCCGAGAACTTTCGCCTGGCACGACAAAAGCTCGAAATAGCCGGTTTGAGCAAGGCGCTGGGACAGGTTTTTCTCGAGCAGCGACGAGGTTTACCGGATCCCGGTGAGTTTAAACTGGCCGAGGAACGGCGCCAGCGCCTGCTGATCGAATCCAGCTTGCGCCAGATCCGCAATCAGCAGGAAAGGGCCCGCATGCGGGATATCAATCTCTATGTTGATGACCTGATGTCGAATCTTTCCGACACATGGAAGACCTTGTTACGCGTTGACATATTGGCACTGGTGGAACAACGGCGTGACTTGATCGACAGGGCCATCGCCACGGATGACACCTACCTGCAGACGCTCGGGGAACTCGACTTCGCGCAGCGGCAGTTGTCGGAGACGGCCGCGGCCTATGACAAGTTTCTGGATGAACGACTGATCTGGATTCGCACGGGCGAACTCCCTTCCTGGAATACTCTTGCGTTGATCGGTGAGACGATTGCCGTCTTCGTTTCCCCGAGTCACTGGCTCGAGCTGGGCGAGGCGCTGGTATTGCCGGAATCGTTCCCCTGGGTTTTGTTGATCGGCCTTGCATTGTTTGCCGTGTTAATGAAACAAAGGGGTAGACTGCGTGCGTCGCTCGAGCGCAGTGGCCGTAACGTCGGGCAACTGCGGCACGATCGACTTATCACAACCTTCAGAGCGTTGGTGCTGACCCTGGTATTGGCGCTGCCCTGGCCGATACTATTCACGGCCCTCGGTTTGCACCTGCAGTTCGTGCGAAGCATCGAATCACTCGACTTGGAAACCCACATGTCCCTGACCGGCGTATGGACGGGAGAATTCGTGCCGGCGATCGGTGCCGCATTCCTGGAAATTGCCCTGTACACCTTTTATTTTGTCGCGTTTCGCATTTTCTGTGAACGCGGCGGGCTTGCGATCACTCATTTCGGTTGGAGTTCGACCATAACCGAACAGCTGCGTCACGAAACCAGGCGTCTCATGTCGGTTTTTCTGCCGGCGGCTTTTCTACTGGTTGCCTCGATCAGCTACGATCCTGCAGCCCTGGCCGGTGGTCTTAGCCGGTTGGTTTTTGCCGTTGCCATGGCGGCGTTAGCCTGGTTCTTCGGCCGCATTCTCGCGCCGCGCCGGGGGGTGCTGCGCGACTACTATGCGGCACACCTGGATAATCCACTGGTGTGGTTTCGCTATCTCTGGGTTGCACTCGGTCTTGCCTTACCGGTCATTCTGGCAATTCTCGCAGCGGTGGGTTATGTCTACACCGCGGCGCAGTTCGGCGCACGTCTGGTGGATACCTTGTGGCTGTTTGTCGCGATTCTGCTGATCCATGAGCTGGTGGTGCGCTGGGTACTGCTTACCGAACGCAGCCTCGCTTTTCGTGATGCCCTCGAACGACGTCGCCAGCAGCGCGCCGCCAGGGAAGCGGCGCAGGCCGAGGGTGTCGCTGACGAAATGGAGCCATTGTATACGGAAGAACCCGAAATCGATTTCGGGGCCTTGGGCGAGGATACGACCAAGTTGATTAACACCGCGCTGGTGCTGGTCGCCGCCGCTGGTTTGTGGGTGATATGGGCAGACGTATTGCCGGCTTTCCGTATTCTGGACGATATCTCATTGTGGCAGCGCGCCGAGTCGGTGGATGGCGTGGAACAATTGGTGCCGGTTACGCTGAGCCAGGTGATCCTTGGTTTGCTGGCTATCCTGATTGTTATTATCGGGGCAAAGCGGCTGCCGGCACTGCTTGAAATTATTTTACTGGCGCGGCTGAAAATCAGCGCCGGCAGTCGTTACGCGATATCGACTTTGACCCAGTATTGCATCGTCGCAATAGGCGTGGTGGTGGTGTTCAACCTGCTGGGCGGTAGCTGGTCGGAAATACAGTGGCTGATCGCGGCGCTCGGCGTTGGTATCGGTTTCGGCTTACAGGAGGTCGTGGCTAATTTTATTTGCGGCATAATTTTACTGTTCGAGCGGCCTATTCGTATCGGTGACGTGGTCACCGTGGGCGATACCGATGGTGTCGTCACCAATATTCGTATCCGCTCCACCACGATTCGCAACTGGGACCAGCAGGAACTGCTGGTGCCCAACAAGGAATTCATTACCGGTAGATTGCTCAACTGGACGTTGTCGGATCCAATTACTCGGATCGTGATTCCGATAGGTATTGCTTATGGCAGCGATGTGACCCGGGCGATCCAGCTGATTCAGGAGGCCGCGGATGAACATGAGCGCGTGCTCGATGAGCCGTCGACGCTGGTGACTTTCGATGCCTTCGGCGACAGTTCGCTGACGATTACGCTGCGATGTTTTATCGGCTCGATGGACTACTGGCGGCAAACCATCAGCGAGCTGCACCAGGCGATCAACAACAAGTTCAATGATGCCGGAATTGTCATTTCGTTCCCGCAACGCGATATCCATCTGGATACCTCGCAACCGCTCGACGTTCGAATCCACAAGCTGCAAACCGAAACCTAGACGGTTGCGTGGCGGTGATTGGAAAGATATCCGCTCGCGCGGGTATGGCGATGTAAATCGAGATCCCGGCGTTGCTGTAGATGGTCTGGCCCGCTTGCTTTTTTTGATCCAGATCATTGCTACACGATCCTGCGCACGGCATGGTGAATATTATTGTCACATTAGCGAACTTAACGGGATCGATTCGATACTAAGGATTATGAAACAAATTTCACTCGTGTTACTGATAGCGCTAATGTCGGCTTGCGCCAGCAAGCCACCGGCGGCAATCAGCAAGGATCCGCCCGAAAACCTGACCCTGACGCGGGTACGCA
>JAACFA010000175.1 GCA_009937625.1 Gammaproteobacteria bacterium
TTATCGGTCGCGACGTCGAGCAGTTCCACCGTACAGCCAAACACCACGCGGTCGCTGACGTTGAGCTGGGTAACGTCGATAATCTGCGCATTAGACAGGGCCGACTCCAGTTCGGCGATACGACCCTCGATGAAACCCTGCTCTTCGCGCGCAGCGTGGTACTCGGCATTTTCCTTCAGATCGCCGTGGTCCCGCGCGGTCGCAATCGCCTCGATTACGGCCGGTCGCTTGACCGACTTCAATTCCTTGAGTTCGAGTTTTAGCCTTTCTGCGCCGGCGGCCGTCAGCGGTATCTGATTCATGTTATGTGTCGCCTAGTGTAACGATTGTAAGCAATATACTTCTTTTATCTCGCGGTGTGACATGGCCTGACAGGTTGCCTTGCCGCCGGCCATGGTCGTGGTATAGCACACTGAGTGCATGATTGCCTCCCGCCTAATAGTGTAGGAATCAGCGATGGCCGAGCGTCCCTCGGTGGTGTTGACGATCAACGCAATTTCACCATTCTTGATCATATCGACCACGTGCGGACGCCCTTCCTTGACCTTGTTGACGTGTTGGCATTCGATCCCGCCGGCACGAATAACCTTGGCGGTACCGGCGGTAGCAACCAGCTTAAAGCCCCTGTCGTGTAACTCGCTGGCCAGTTCGACTATCGCCTTCTTGTCGGTTTCGCGCACGCTCAGGAAAGCGACCCCGGGCTCCGGAATCTTCGCGCCGGAAGCCAGCATGCCCTTGGCATAAGCTTCCGCGAAGGTTTTCCCGATACCCATTACCTCGCCCGTGGACTTCATCTCAGGGCCAAGAATCGGATCGACGCCCTGAACGAAATCCGGCACCACCTGCTCGGTGTGGCCCTGCTGCTCGAGGCTTTGCCCGACCATACAGCGTGCGGCGATTTTGGCCAGCGGAACGCCCGTGGCCTTGGAAACGAAGGGTACGGTGCGCGATGCGCGCGGATTGACCTCGAGGATATAAACCTCGTCACCCTTGATCGCAAACTGGGTATTCATCAATCCCACAACTTTGAGCGTGCGCGCCATATCAGCTACCTGCTCACACAGGCGCTGCTGTATTTCGGGGGATAGCGTATACGGCGGCAGCGAACAGGCCGAGTCGCCGGAATGCACTCCGGCCTGCTCAATATGCTCCATCAAACCACCGATCAGCACCTGTTCCCCGTCACAGATCGCATCGACGTCGACCTCGACCGCTTCGTCGAGAAAACGATCCAGCAACACCGGCGAATCCCGGGTCACTTTGACCGCCTCGCCCATGTAACGCGCGAGGTCATCCTGGTCATAGACAATTTCCATCGCGCGGCCGCCCAGCACGTAAGATGGTCGCACCACTAGCGGAAAACCCACCTGCTCGGCAAGCTGCGCAGCAGACTCGACGTCGAAGGCGATCTGATTAGGCGGCTGCAGCAGATTCAGATCCTGGATCATTTTCTGAAAGCGCTCGCGGTCCTCGGCCAGGTCGATCGAATCGGGCGTGGTGCCAATAATCGGCACGCCGGCAGCCTCGAGGGCGCGCGCCAGGTTCAGCGGCGTCTGGCCGCCAAACTGAACGATCACGCCTTTGGGCTCCTCCAGCAGAATGATCTCGAGCACATCCTCGTAGGTCAGGGGCTCGAAATACAGCCGATCCGAGGTATCGTAGTCAGTCGACACGGTCTCAGGGTTACAGTTGATCATGATCGTTTCGTAACCGTCTTCCCGCATCGCCAGCGCCGCGTGTACGCAGCAGTAGTCGAACTCGATCCCCTGGCCGATGCGGTTGGGCCCACCGCCCAGCACGACTATCTTGTCGCGTGCGCTCGGTTGCGCTTCACACTCGTCGTCGTAGCTCGAATACAAATAGGCCGTGCTCGACGCGAATTCCGCGGCGCAGGTATCGACGCGCTTGTAGATCGGCCGCACGCCCATTTCCCGACGGCGCGTCGCAAAACTGGATTCGTCGCTGCCAAGCAGCCCGGCGAGTCGGTAATCCGAAAAACCCTTGCGCTTGAGTGCTCTAATCTCTGCGGCATCCAGCGCCTCAAGACTGCGGTCGACGAGACCCTGCTCGATTCGCACCAACTCTTCTATCTGCACCAGGAACCAGGGATCGATCGCGGTTTGTTCGAATATCTGCTCGAGGCTGTAACCCGAGCGAAATGCGTCGGCGACGTACCAGATTCGATTTGCGCCCGGCAGACGCAACTCGGTGCGATACAGGTCCTCGAGCTCCTGGGGATCGCTAGACTGATCGACAACCGGGTCGAGACCGTGAACGCCGATCTCGAGACCGCGCAGCGCCTTGTGGAAAGACTCCTGGAAATTGCGCCCGATCGCCATGACTTCGCCGACCGATTTCATCTGGGTCGACAGGCGATTGTCCGCCTGCGGGAATTTTTCGAAAGTAAACCGGGGAATCTTGGTGACCACGTAATCGATGCTGGGTTCGAAGGACGCCGGGGTCGCGCCGCCGGTAATGTCATTCTGCAATTCGTCCAGGGTGTAGCCGACCGCCAGCTTGGCGGCGACCTTGGCGATCGGAAAGCCGGTGGCCTTGGAAGCCAGCGCCGAGGAACGCGATACCCGCGGATTCATCTCGATGATGATCATTTCTCCGTCTTCCGGGTTGATCGCGAACTGCACGTTCGAACCCCCGGTTTCGACACCGATTTTGCGCAGCACGGCGAGCGAGGCATTACGCATGATCTGGTACTCTTTATCGGTCAGCGTCTGTGCCGGGGCCACGGTGATAGAGTCGCCGGTGTGCACGCCCATCGGATCGAGATTTTCGATCGAGCAGATAATGATGCAGTTGTCGTTTCTGTCGCGCACCACCTCCATCTCGAATTCCTTCCAGCCGAGCACAGAGGTTTCGATCAGAACCTCGGTGGTCGGCGACAGATCGAGGCCGCGCCGGATGATGTCGTCGAATTCCTCGCGATTGTAGGCAATACCACCGCCACTGCCGCCCATGGTAAAGGATGGACGGATGATGACCGGGAACCCGATTTGCGATTGCCCCTGCCAGGCTTCCTCGAGGCTGTGCGCGATGAAGGCCTTCGGTGTTTTCAAGCCGATCTCGGTCATGGCGACGCGGAACTGTTCACGGTCCTCGGCCATATCGATGGCTTCGCGCGTGGCACCGATCATTTCGACACCGTATTTTTCCAGCACGCCTTCACGCACCAGGTCGAGGGCACAGTTGAGCGCGGTCTGCCCGCCCATGGTGGGCAGCAGCACGTCGGGGCGTTCCTTGGCGATAATCTTCTCGACCGCGGTCCAGTGGATGGGTTCGATGTAGACCGCGTCCGCGGTATCCGGGTCGGTCATGATAGTCGCCGGATTCGAATTGATCAGCACGACGCGCAAGCCTTCTTCCTTGAGGGCCTTGCAGGCCTGGGCGCCGGAATAATCGAACTCGCAGGCCTGACCGATGACGATCGGTCCGGCACCAATAATCAATACCGAGTCTATATCCTGTCTACGCGGCATCAGGCTGCTCCCTTGCGACCCTTGTAAGTCGCGATCAATTCGAAGAAGCGGTCGAACATCGGGGCAACATCATGCGGACCCGGGCTGGCCTCGGGATGCCCCTGGAAACTGAAGGCCGGCTTGTCGGTGCGCTGCACCGCCTGCAGGCTGCCGTCGAACAGCGAGCGATGCGTCGCCTGCAGGCACTGCGGCAGGCTGGCCTCGTCAACCGCAAAACCGTGGTTCTGGCTGGTAATCATAACCACCCCGCTCGCCAGGTCCTGCACCGGGTGATTGGCTCCATGATGGCCAAATTTCATTTTGACGGTACTGGCACCGCTCGCCAGTCCCAGCAACTGGTGCCCGAGGCAGATCCCGAACACAGGGATATCGGTTTCCAGTATCCGGGAGATGGCCGCAATCGCGTAATCGCAGGGCTCCGGGTCACCCGGCCCGTTGGACAGGAAAATGCCGTCCGGATCCATTGCCAGCACTTCCTCGGCCGGCGTTCTGGCCGGGACCACGGTGACCCGGGCGCCGCGCTCGGCCAGCATGCAGAGAATGTTTTTCTTGATACCGTAGTCATAGGCAACTACATGATACGGCGTATCGCTATTGTCACGATATCCGGATTCGAGCGACCAGGTCGACTGCGTCCAGGTATAGGGCTCCTGAACCGACACTACCTGCGCCAGGTCGAGCCCGGCCAGCCCGCCGAATTCCCGGGCCGCCGCGAGCGCTGTCTCTTCTGAAACATCATCGCCCGCCATAATTGCCCCCGACTGCGCGCCCCCGTCTCGCAACAGGCGGGTCAGTTTCCGGGTATCGATATCGGCGATGGCGACGACGCCGCGTCGCTCCAGATAGTCCTGCAGACTGCCCTGGCTGCGCCAGTTGCTTGCGCGCAGCGGCAGATCCCGGATGATCAGGCCGCTAGCGTGGATTTGTGTCGCCTCTTCGTCTTCCTGGTTGACACCGGTATTACCGATATGCGGATAGGTCAGGGTTATCAACTGCCGGCAATAGGAAGGATCGGTGAGAATTTCCTGATACCCGGTCATCGCGGTATTGAACACCACCTCGCCGCTGGATATCCCGTCGACGCCGATAGAACTGCCGTTGAAAACGGTTCCGTCCTGCAGGACTAGTATTGCTGTTTTGGGCACATAAACTCCGGTTTCAAAAAAATGCGCGCGCACAAAAATGGGAGGAACCGCCGGTTCTTCCCATCGAGTAATTCACTAAGCGATAACACCGCGGAGGCAGCATCTTCTTGAAGGAGAATTGTAAGACTATTGCCGCAATGAGTCTACGCTTGCTGAAAAATTTTGCTAAATTACGCCGACCGCACCCACCCGTCGAGATTCCTGAATGCTACCTGCTCCCAGCCACTTTATGCGCGCAGTCATCTATATCCTGCTCGCAATACTGCTGTTTGACCTGCAGGGCGTCATTATCAAGTATCTCGGCGATCGTTACCCGGTGCAGCAACTGGCAACCTTTCGCAATATATTCGGACTGATTCCAAGCCTGCTGGTACTGGTGCTGGCGCGGGACTGGCACGCCCGCGGCAGAAAACTCGCCATCCGCCAGTGGCGTCTCGGCCTGATACGTGGATTTTACATCGCGATGGCGCAATTCTGTTTCTACCTGTCGATTACCAAAATGGAACTGGCGACCGCTTCCACGCTTACCTATATCAGCCCGGTACTAATAACCATGCTGTCAGTGCCGATCCTCCGGCACCATGTCGGCGTGTGGCGCTGGCTCGCCGTGCTGGTCGGATTTCTCGGCGTGTTGCTCATTATGGCGCCGGGCACCGAGGTATTTACCCCCTATAGCCTGCTGCCAATCGGGGCCGCCTTCGGCTATTCGTTGTCCACCGTTTGCGTACGCCTGATGGATGACCACGTACCCACAGCACTGATTAACATGTACGCCTCGGTCGGTGCCCTGATAGGCTCCCTCGCGATCCTGTTCGCAACCACCGGGTACCAGCCCGTGGCTACCGCGGAGGACTGGCTGCTGCTGCTTGCCATGGGCATGGTCGGTGGCTGTGCGGTGCTGGGATTGATCAGCGCATACCGGCTGGCGAAGCCCGCCAGCCTGTCTCCCTACGAATATTTCGGAATTCCTTTCGCCTTCGTGCTGGGCTGGATCTTCTTCGACGAAGCCCCCTTCGACAAGCTGGTTCCGGGCGTATTCCTGATCGTCGCGGGCGGCATGCTGATAGCCTGGCGCGAACGCAAAAAACGCATCGATTCGGCGCCCGTGATGACCGAGTAGCAAACGCGTTACGAGTGCTGGCGCATGCGTTCTCGCAACTGGGCCTCGCAAAATTCCACCGACGTCAGCATTTGCTGCGCATCGGCGAATCGCATGTAAGTTTTCTTTTGCAAAGCCTTGATGATGACTTCGGTAATCCCGGCCGGTAGCGTCAGGTGATTCAGATCGGGTTCCTCGCCGACGATATTTTTCTTTAACTCCGGCAGGCTGTTACCGCTGAAGGGCTGGTGACCGGTCAGTAACTGGTATAGCGTCACGGCCAGCGAAAACAGGTCGGAACGACCGTCGAGCTTCTTGCCCTCGAGTTGCTCGGGTGACATGTAGGCCGGCGTGCCGACGATGACATTGTCGGCCATGCGCTCGCGCTTTTCGGTATAGGCAGCGCCAAAATCGGTCAGAATATAGGTGTCGTTGACCGAGTCATACATGATGTTGGCGGGTTTGATATCGCCATGCACGATGCCGTGGCTGTGAGCCACGGCCAGCGCGCGCAGCATGTCCCTGGAAATGCGGATGCATTCCCCAACGGTCAGGTACTGGCGCTTGCGCAGGCGTGCCGACATCGAGTAGCCGGAAATATAATCCATGGCGATATAGGCGCTGTCTTCCAGCATTTCGGCATCGTGAATCTTGACAATATTGTCGTGATCGAGCTGCGAGACGATCTCGGCCTCGTGCAACCAGTGCTCGACGCGATCGCGATCGTTGGCTTCGTCCTTGCGCAATTTCATTACCTTGAGCGCGACCCGGTTATGGCTGCGCGTGTCGGTGGCTTCGTACATCACCGCGGTCGAACCCTTCGCTATCTTGCGCAGCAGGCGATAATGGCCGATGATCGGCTCCTCGGTCTGCGGGCTCGCCTGCGTCTTGCCGAGCTTGAGCAGCAACTCGCGGTTCCTGCGAATTTCCTCGATCCGGGTAACGAAATCGCTCAGACCAGGATCATATTTCGACAGCCAGTGATACAGGTTCAACGCGCTGGCCCAGTGCTTGCCGGACTCCAGCAACATACCGAGTTCATAACCGACCTCGAGCAGTTCGTCGCTGTAAGGGCATTGCTTGAGCATGGTCAGCGCGGTACGCAGATCGCCCTTTTCGATACGTGTCCGCACGTCGGACAGGGCGATTGGCTTTTGCTGGGTCAGCGTGCTGGTAGCGAAATCCTGGTAAAGATCCAGCGCCCAGTAAATCGCCGACACCAGCAACATGACGAGCGCGGGAAATACGACCGGCAAACAGCCCGAACAGAACCAGTATCATCGTCAGGATCGAGACCGCCGTGGTACGCGAGCGGGTGTATTTGCTGACGTATATGGCAAGTATCAGCCCATAAACCAGCAGCAGGCTCCACTGGGGCGCAACCCGCATCGATGAGATCGCGAGCAACTCCCGGTCTTCCGGTTGTAAACCGAGGATATACAAAAACAAATCACCCTCGAAGGTCGAAACTGCCGAGGTTTGGCTCAGTAAATAGGTAGCCACCAGCAGAATCGTGGTTAAACCTAATTGCCAGGCTCTTGATTTGAAACTAAACACGGATAATTAGCGGCGGTAGTTGGAGAGTGGGATCATGCGACAGAACCAGTATCGACGCAAATATAGCCCATCTGCGACATCGTGCCCTCCTTTTACTGGACATCGAGACATATTTTATTAAAGATTGCATCCTCGTTTTCAGGTGCGCGCCAGTCGCGAGAATCGGGAAACTCGTGTAACTCGAGTACTGCCCCCGCAACGGTAACGAAGTCAGCCAAAGCCTTCGAAGTCCGGAGACCGGCCTGAAAGTGATTTAACAAGACCAGAACTGCGGGTGGCAGTTCTCACAGCTTGTCGCGTTGCTCAAGTATCGCCAACTGTGTGTGTCTCTCTGCGTGGAGAACCACATGAAGTTGCCCCAGTGCAGGCTTACGCCGAACTCGGCCCGATTGTCATCACCCCGACCCGAACCGAACAGGTGGAAAACAAATCCAGCGCCACGGTGTACGTCATGACCGTCGAAGACATCGAAAACAGCGGCGCGGTAACAACCAGTGAACTGATTCGCGGCATTCCCGGCGTCCAGATTGATGACCTGTTCGGCAACGGTACGCAGGTAAATGTCAGCGTACGCGGTTTTTCGGCGACCGCCAATGCCAACACGCTGGTGCTGGTCAACGGCCGAAGACTCAATCACAGCGATACCGCCGCACCCGATTTGCATCATGTCTTTCCCAGGGATATTGAACGCATCGAAGTCATGGTCGGCAGCGCGGGCACACTTTACGGCGATCAGGCAGTTGGCGGAGTAATCAATATCATCACCAAAAAATCAGTCGACAATTTTCACCAGGCCAGCGTCCGAGTCGGCAGTTTCGATTACAGCGGTGTCGAATTTAATTCTTCACGTCAGCTGAGCGACTCGCTGGGTTACCGGCTGTCGGCCGAAAACTTCGAGACCGATCACTACCGGGATCACAACGCCCAGACAAACACCAACTTCAACGGCTTGCTGGAATACTCGGAGGGTAGCAATGCCCTGTATCTCGAAGTCCAGGCGATCGACGATGAACTCGAACTACCCGGCGCCCTGGTGGAGGCCGACTATGAAGACGATCCGACGCAGATTAATCCAGGTTTTGCCGATGATTTCATCAATGAGGAAACCCACGTGTACCGGCTTGGCTACAAGCGCAACCTCGGTGCGCATGATTTCAGCATCGACGCGACCGGACGCGAGACCGATGCCGACGTGCGCCAGAGTTTTCAAAATACACCCAGCCCGGAGGACGGTTCTATCGACCGCAAACACGAAGCGGTTAATCCCAAACTTTCGGGCGTTATATTCGCCGCTGTCGAAACGCCCTATGTCGTTGGCATCGACATGGAAAGAACGGATTTCGATCTCGAAATTCCCAACCAGTTTTTTACCAGCCAGGCCAACAACGAGCAGGAGGTCGACAGCCTTTATTTTCAGGTCATGCCGAGGCTGACTGAAACACTACAACTGACCTTTGGCATGCGCAGGTCCAGCCTGGACAACGAACTCCACTATTTCGACGCGCTTTCGAACGAAGTGGATACCGACGTCGATGAAGATATTACCGTGGCGGAGCTCGGGCTTGCCTGGTTCCTCGACCAGCAGACCCGGATTTCCATTCGCTACGACGAAAACTTCCGTTTTGCAAAAATTGACGAGTTCTCGCAGACGCTCGCACCGACTATCCTCGACACGCAAACCGGGGAGTCGCTGGAGGTCGGTATCGACCTTACCCGGGGCAATCAGCGAGTGATCCTGTCTGTTTACCAATTGGAGCTCGAGGACGAAATCGAGTTCGATCCAACCCAGGGCCCGGATTTCGGTTTCGGCCCGATAGGACTTAACACCAATCTTGATAAAACCCGCCGACGCGGGATGACGCTGTCGTGGGTGAGTCAGATAAGCAACGAATTAAGGTTGAAAACCGAACTCGGGCTGGTAGAAGCAAAATTTGAATCCGGCGTTTTTGACGGCAACGACATTTCGGGCGTTGCAAATGAAATTGCCTCGGTACGAAGCGATTTTCAAGCCACAAACTTCATTGCAGTTTATCTTGCAGTGAACTACACCGGCCCAATGTACGCTCAGGGAGATAATGCAAACCAATCTGGTAAGATAGATTCGGTTACGGTAATCAATGCGGGAGTCGGTTATCAGTACAAGGCCTGGGACCTGGGATTCAGAGTGAATAATCTCGCGGATGAGGAATATGCCGACTTTATTACTGACTTTGGTTTTGGATCGGCGTATCAGCCCAGCCCCGAACGTAATTTCATGTTAACAGCAGGCTATAGTTTCGAATAATGGGAAATCGACTGACAAAAGTTTACACCCGCACCGGGGACCAGGGCAGCACCGGCCTGGCCGACGGCAGCCGGCGTTCCAAGAACGACCCGCGAGTACATTGCATGGGCGAAGTCGATGAACTCAACGCCTGTCTGGGTCTCGCATTGAGCCTGCTCGACGACGGTCCGCTGCAGCAGCTATTGTTCTCGGTGCAGCACGACCTGTTCGATGTCGGGGCCGAACTTTGCCAGC
>JAACFA010000176.1 GCA_009937625.1 Gammaproteobacteria bacterium
ACGATGGCGGTAAATCAGTGATCGAAACGCTATTCCTGCAGGGCCCGGGCCACGGCTGGTACGGCGGTAATCCCGGAGATTTCAGCTTTCCCGAAGCCCCCGACATCAAGCGCTACATCTGGAAATTTTTCGTATCCCACCCGTTGAGGTAAGCGGTCGCAGACTGGCGGGAGTCGGGTAGGCTGCGATTCGGCAGATGCTCAGGAGACTGCGAGCGCGGTGGTCACCATCGCTGCCAGGTTTATCGCGGCGTGCAGGACGAAGGTCAGCACGATGGAGCCTGTTCGGTAGCGCACCATCCCGAGCGCGAGGCCGATAATGAAAATACTGAGCATCCAGAAGTATTCATACTGGACATGAATGATCGCCCACAGCAGTGATGTCGTTACTATGGCACCGGCAGGGCCTGGAAACGAGGCTGCTATTCCGGAAAACAGGAAGCCCCTGAATAACATCTCTTCCAGCAGCGGTGCTGCCAGTACTATTGCCAGCCACAGTATCCACGAGCCTGCGGCGGATTCGTAAATGGCAATCGAAAAATCGGGGACAATCGAGATACCCAGCAAAAATGCCAGGCCGTCGTAAGCCAGCAAGCAGGCAAAAATAATCAGAAACCAGTAACCCAAAGCGCGCGGGTCGAACCAGCGGAGACCCAGGTAGCGTTTAATGCTCGAGCCCCGTTTCAGCTTTATCGCGCCGAGCAGGACCGGAACGCAGAATAAGAGCGCGCAGTAAACGCCGAACGATATTCCGATGCCATGAAGCTGGTAATCGCCCATCGATTGCTCGAAGCCGGATCCGTCGACACCCGGCTGGCTCAAGCCGATGAACAGGCCCATGCCGAATACCTGGCCGAATACGAAAACAGCGGCAATAACCAGGCCCCATAGAATGGTTCCCGGCAGCCCCCAGACGGGTCCGGTATCGGTTACGTGATTGTCGAGAGATTCCATGGACTCCGGTTGCTTCATGCCTGGCTGACTCATTAACAGCGCAAGCGGCTTGCGGGACTGAGCGGGTTTTCGACGAACGCCGCGCTGCGCTCGCGCGCGCACTGTGAACTGGAGAGGATACTATGCGACAACTCGAAACTTAGCAGCTGGTGGTTTTCGAAGAATGGTCGAAGAGTCGTTACGTCGGCCAGCGGGGTGATCGTATCCAGCCGGCCATGTAAAAAAAGTGTCGGGATCGCTATCGGCTGCGAGGGTAGCACCGCGGCGGCAGTTTCGAGAATCTGCATTCGCTCGCAGTAGTCGGGCCAGTCGTACATCAATCGGGCGGAGTCCTGCAGGTAACCGGGCGGGAGCTCTTCGATCAGGCTTTTTATCCGCTCGAAATCGATAAACGGCCTTTCTTCGTAGCAAAAATGTGCCGTTGCGCTGACATCACCGTAACTCCGGTCGAGCATGTAATCTACGTGTAGCCACAGGTAGGGCTGTATGCTGCTGTGCTCTCCCGCTTCGAGTTCGGTAATAATGTCAGGTAGATCCCGAAAGATCTCGACGTCGTAGACCCCTTCCAACACGGCTGCCAGGAATCGCTCTCCGTTGAGGGCAAGCGTAATTCCCCCGGGCTGACTCGCGTGGCTCATGCGAATCATCAGCGGGTTGGCGTTCAGCTTCTGGTGCAGCGCCCAGAATCGTGCCTCCAGGTCGTCGATCGCCTGCTCGCATTCCTGGTCGTAGTCACAGTACCGAAACAGTTGCCGGAAGGGCCCCGTGATCGTTTCGATATAGTTCTGGTGCAGCCCGACCCGCAATACGAGCGTGCTGTCCAGCACCATCGATTCGATCGAGTCAGGGTATTCGCTGGCGATTGTTATGGCATAGTTAGCCGCGTAAGACACACCCAGCAAAACCCACTGATCGATTCCGGCTACCCGGCGCATGGCTTCGACATCGCGCGCCACCGCAATGCTGTTGTAGGCAGCGAGGTCGACGCCTTGTGCGATAAAAGCGTCGATGCACTGATGGTAGTCGGCGTCGATGGCGCGCATCTCTTCCTCGAGCGTCAGATTCTCCTGGAAACGCAGCAGCTCGTTATCGACGAATTGCTGGCAGGTCAGCAGCGGGCGCGCGAGCCCGGTGCCTCGCGGATCCATTGCGATCAGATCTCGCCCCCGGTAAATCGACAGGTCTCCGAGCAATCGCCACAGGTCTTCCACCGCAACCTCGTTGTCGAGATACATCGGAGCGCCGGGACCGCCCGCACCGAGATGCAGCACCGGGGCAAGCGTCCGTGTCGTGGGTGGAGCGCGAAACACAATGACCGGAAAACGGATATGCCCCGAGTCCGGTGCGCCGTGCCGCTCCGGTACCTGCATGTAGTAGCATTCGACCGGCGGCCAGCCGGGGCCTTTTTCAAACCAGCAGTCGACCGCGCGAAATCCGGTTTGGTTCGGGTTCGTGGCCAGCGGCAAGGATTGCCCCGGCTGGAACTCGTCCCAGGCCTGAAAACAGGCTAGCGTGCCCAGCAACAAAATCAGGCCGAGGGACAGGTATTTCAAAAGCGCTCCTTTTTTTACGGGTGAACGGAAAGCTTATGGACTTCAACCTTGTTTTATAGAATTCACGGCCGCTCACCGCAAGCAAGTTAATGCGGGCAACGATAAGGGGGTGCGGGCAATTAATCCAGTCTCGTGTATTGGCCATACGGTCCGATAATCTCGATAATCGTTATCGATCTAATTTCAGAGCTACCGCCGAGGCGCTTTATCCATGTTTTTACTAGTCACCGGGCTCATTATGCTGGCGATCATCATCGGTCTTTTCTGGCTCAAGGACCGGCTGGCAAGCCCGCTGCTCGCGCGCATCGCCTATTCCGAGCTCATCGCGCGCCTGGCCCTGCTGGGCGGGGCCTTCTCGGTGATTGGGGCGCTACTGATACTGGCCGATTTTGTCCGGCATTGGTAAATCCTGTAGCAGGGCAACAATTCCAGGCTGGGGTCGGCGGTGGTCATGCGGCTATACTTACCCCCGATCCTGGTGGAATGAGATAGAGTTAGTTGCCACCATAATTGCCAAGAGGCCGTTCATGACTCAAACAGATATAGCAACCTGGTCTGGAGAAATTTACCAGAGTCTGTTGCGGCACCGGGTCCGCCAGGTTGCCTACGTGCCGGACGCCGGGCATCTGCACCTGATCGAGCGCTGTATCGAGAGTAGCGAAATGGTTTCGGTGCCGTTGACGACGGAGGAGGAAGGCGTGGCGCTACTCGCCGGAGCCTGGCTAGGCGGAGACCGCGGTGTATTGTTGATGCAAAGCAGCGGGGTCGGCAATTGCCTCAATATGCTTGCATTGCCGCGGGTATGCGAAATGCCGTTGGTGATGCTGGTGACGATGCGAGGCGAAAGCGGTGAATTCAATCCCTGGCAGGTCCCGATGGGACAGAACAGCGAAAAACTGTTGGCGGCTGCCGGTGTCCTGACTTTTCCGGTCAACCAGAGCGATCGGCTCGAGGAAGTGGTTGACGCAGCGATGCGCAAGGCCTTCGAAGGGCCGTCCGCCGTCGCCGTCCTGATATCGCAGCGCATTCTCGGCGTAAAAAAATTCGGCAAGTAAGCATGGATTCAGAGCGCAGCAAACACTACCCGCTGTATCGCCGAGAAGTCGTCGCAAGATTACTCCGTGATCGCGGCGACATGCTGGTCGTGGCCGGGCTAGGCGCTTCGGCCTGGGATATTACCGCCGCCGGTGACGATCCGCTCAATTTTCCCCTGTGGGGAGCAATGGGTGGCGCGGTGCCGATGGGGCTGGGCCTGGCCCTGTCGCAGCCCGGGCGCAGGGTGTTGGTCGTGACCGGCGACGGTGAAATGCTGATGGGGCTGGGGTCGCTTGCAACGGTCGCCCTCCAGTCGCCGGCCAATCTCGGCATCGTGGTACTCGACAACGAGCATTACGGGGAGACCGGGATGCAATCGACCCATACGGCGGGCAATACCGATTTAGCGGCAATGGCGATTGCTGCCGGATTCCCGGTTTGTGATACCGTGCGGGACGATGCCGGACTCGAGGCGACGCTGCCCCTGGTTCGAAATGGAAAAGGGCCGGTATTCCTGAATATCAAGATCCGCGCCGAAACTCCGCCGTTGGTGTTGCCGCCGAAGCAGGGTGTCGTGCTCAAGAACCGTTTTCGGCTGGCTTTGCTGGGGGCTGAAGAATGACTAGCGACTCGAACCCGGCAGCTTTCGCCGCCGTGGTTTATTCCCCGGGCAGCGGGGGGCGAAAAGCTTTGCAGCGATTCGTCGAACGCCTCAAGGCGCGTGATGTGTCTGTTGGCGGCCTGTTGCAGGAAGTTGTTGTCGATTCCGAGGGTGTCGTTACCGGCTTTTGCGCGGTAGACGTATCCACCGGCCGCCGTTTCCCGATAACCCGCCCGGTGACACGCGACGATGAGTGCGGTCTCGACGTATCGGCCCTGGTCGAAACCACCGGCATTGTTCGAAATGCGATCGCTGAGCGCCCGGACCTGATCGTGGTGGAAAAATTCGGTGACCAGGAGCAAAACGGCAAGGGTTTGAGCGACGAGATACTGCAGACGATAGCCACGGGAATCCCGCTGCTGGTAGCGGTGCCCGAGGCGGCCCTGCCGATCTGGCAGGAACGAACCGGCGAACTCGGAAGTGTTCTCGACTGCAGCGAGGAAGCCCTCGAACAATGGTGGCATGGCCTGGCGCGGTAAACGAACGTTGCGGCTTTGGTCACGCGACTGCGGGGCAGGGCATGCATCACGATCGCGACTCGATTCGGTTATACCCCGGCGGCATTTCGATCCGCTCCTGCCGAGGGAGAACGTTCCGCGTTATACTTGCGGGGAATTTTATCGGCGGTTGACTGTCCTAGTAATCGAATTCCTACAGGAGAGCTTCTTATGGACAGGCGACTTTTTATCGCCGGTGCGATTACCGCGGTTACATCGCTTGCGGGGGGCAGGGGGGTTATCGCGGCCACCGATTCTTCCCCGATGAAGGGCGACTTCCCGCCCATCGTAAAAACCCGCGAGGAATGGCGCCAGCTGCTGCAGGCGCAGCAGTACCAGGTGTTGTTCGAAGAGGGGACGGAACGTCCCTGGACCAGCCCGCTGAACGACGAGAAGCGCGACGGCACCTACATTTGCGCCGCCTGCTATTTGCCACTGTTTCTGTCGGAAACCAAGTTCGATAGCGGTACCGGCTGGCCCAGTTTCTACCAGGCAATCGAAGGCAACACCGGTATCAAACGCGACTGGAAGCTGATTATTCCCCGCACCGAGTACCATTGCGCGCGCTGTGGCGGCCACCAGGGTCACGTGTTCGACGATGGTCCGCAGCCTACCGGCCAACGCTGGTGTAACAACGGTGTGGCGCTGCGATTTATCCCGTCCGGGGAAGAATTGCCGGCGTTGCGGATGTAGGCCGCTGGCCGTAATGGCCTTGCCATGGCCGGCCATGTTTTTACTGGTTTGAACCTCTCCGGGTCGTTATACACCCGCCGGGCGCCTGGGGCAGGCCGGCTCGAGACCCGCCAAATACGCCTGGATAGGATCGTAAACGACAAAAACATGCGTTAAACTCAACTATTTCACTATAAAAATAACCAGGCCCGATTAAACTTAGCGGTTACCTGGCTAATGGAACCGGTTGAGTTGCTTATCCGCCACGTCCAGGGCGGGACGATTACGAGGCCAAGTCGACACAGCGAGCGTACTAGAATGAGAACCAATCAGAGCGTGAACATCGAGCAGCTGGAAGGTCGGTCCTTTACCATTGGACGCGAGGGGCATATTTATATCGATTCGGCGACCGCCAGCAAGCATCACGCCGAAATCAGTATCCTAGACGGAAAAATTTACCTGCGCGACCTCGATTCCACCAACGGGACCTTTTTGTTGAAGAACAGGATGAGGGTGCGGTTCGAGCAGGGTTTCGTGAATATGCTGCAACCCGTCGTGATCGGCGGCAAAATTTTTG
The DNA here is from genome assembly GCA_009937625.1 of Gammaproteobacteria bacterium. Lineage (GTDB taxonomy): Bacteria > Pseudomonadota > Gammaproteobacteria. The sequence goes on from JAACFA010000176.1 coordinate 5,949, forward strand.
CTATCAAGGATCTGCTTGCAATCGCCAGCGACTTTGTTGTGCTGGACGGAGGCGAAACCGAGATCGAGTCGGTGGTCGACCCGGCGCGACGCACGGCGAACGGGTAGTCGTAGTCGCCTAACAGGGCTGCTGCGCGGATATTTACGCGTCCGATGAGTCGAGCGCATGCACGACGCTTAAACTCGTAGTTGCTGTCTTTCGGAATAGATGGCTCGACGCGGGGTTAGCTCAGTTGGTAGAGCGTCAGCTTCCCAAGCTGAATGTCGCGAGTTCGAACCTCGTACCCCGCTCCAATTTTGACGATTGTTTCAATGG
>JAACFA010000021.1 GCA_009937625.1 Gammaproteobacteria bacterium
GGCCAGAGCGAACAGGAGGCCGAGCCCTATCTGCAGGCCATGCATCGGGAAATCGAGATCCAGTCGCGGCTATTCGATCGGGATCGCGAGGTACGCCTGCTGCACTGGGGTGGTGGCACGCCAGGTTTCCTGACGCGGCAGCAGTCGCAGCAGTTGATGGACAAGATAGCGCGGCATTTCAAGCTTAGTCAGGGCGGCGAAGGCGATTACTCTATCGAGATCGATCCGCGGGTAATGGAGCCCGGCGCTGCGTCGCATCTGCGCAACCTGGGTTTCAATCGGATCAGTATCGGTGTCCAGGAACTGGATGCGAAAGTACAAAAATCGATTAATCGTATCCATAGCCTGGAGTCGATCGAGAGGGTGATCAGAGACGCGCGACGCGCGGGTTTTCGCTCGATCAACATCGACCTGATGTACGGTTTGCCGCAGCAGACCGTGACAAGCTTTGCCGCGACGCTGAAAACCATTACCGAACTCGAGCCGGATCGCATCGCGCTTTACCACTATACGCACCTGCCAGAGCAGTTTCCTGCGCAGCGCCGCATCAAGGCCGAGGACTTACCCGGTTCAACGGATAAGCTGACGATGCTGCAGAATGCGGCCGACCAGCTATACGCCGCGGGCTTCGCGCATATCGGCATGGATTACTTCGCCAGGCAGCCTGACGAACTGACCGTGGCGCAGCGACGCGGCCGCCTGCGCCGCAACTTCCGGGGTTATAGCGCGCACGAGCAATGCGACTCAATTGGTTTCGGCGTGTCGGCTATCAGCCAGGTGCACGAGAATCTCAGCCAGAACGCGGTCAGCCTCGATGACTACCATGAAAGCCTCGATCGGCAGCGACTGCCGCTGATGCGGGGTCACCAGAGCAGCGACGACGACTTGCTGCGCCGAGAAATAATCCAGAAACTGTCGTGCCAGTTTCGCATCGATACCCGGCAAATTTCGGACGACTGGGCGATCGACTATGACGATTATTTCTCCAACGAAATGAAGCTGCTTCGGGTGATGGCAAAAGATGGCCTGATCAACATCGCCGATAACAAAATCAGGGTGCTCGAACCCGGCCGTCTGCTGTTGCACAATATTTGTACGGTGTTCGATGTTTACCGGCGTCCGGAATGAACTGTCGGTTAATTTTCCCGATCTGTCTGGCCATACTGGTAAATTACTTGATCTGCATCAATTACAGGACCCGGGAATATCCCTAGAATCTGTCCCTGACTCCTACTCTTAATACACAACAGAGTATTTAGCCGGCACCTCCCCGCCGGCTATTTTTTTGCCCGTCGACAATTTTGTCCTCGTCCATCAGGATCCGGTGCGCCGGCCCCTCGAGATCGTCGTACTGTCCGTCGCGCACGGCCCACAGTAATACCCATACGATCCCGCCAAGCAGGATCAACGAAATAGGTATCAACAGGTAAATAATCTCCATTAGCGTATGAGTCTCATTGCGTTCAACACGACGATCAGCGAACTGACCGACATCCCGATAGCGGCCAGCCAGGGGGCGACCAGGCCAACTGCCGCGGCCGGAATCGCGCCGAAATTATACAGTAAAGCCCAGGCCATGTTCTGGCGAATCACGCGCTGCGTGCGGCCTGCTGTCAGGATAGCCTCGGAGATCATTTGCAGCTGGTTGCCGATCAATACGATATCGGCACTGGTTTTGGCGAGCGAACTGGCGCCGCCCATCGCGATAGAAACGTCGGCGCGAGATAACACCGGGGCATCATTGATACCGTCGCCGACCATCAAAACGCGGGCGCCCTCGTTCTGCAGCGCCTGCACCGCTTCCATCTTGGCAAGCGGCGACATCTGCGCGCGAACATCATCGATCCCCGTGGCTTGCGCTACCCGCGACGCACTGGCCTCGCGATCGCCCGTCATCAGGATGATCGACTTGCCCATGTGCCGCAACGAATCGATCAGCGCGGGAGCATCCTCACGCAAGCGGTCGGCAAAAGTAAACATCGCCATCACGCGCTTCGCGCGCGCCAACAGCACCGCGGTCACCGCATCGTCGGCAATTGCATCCAGCCAGTTCGGGGGAACCGTTGCGCCGCTGTGCTCGGCGATGAAGTCCACGCTGCCGATGAAGTATTCGTCGCCGTCGATGTTGGCTGATATGCCGCCGCCGGCAACGTTGACGATTCGCGAGACATTATCGCTACCGGCCGCACCGGCCTCACGCAGCAGCGCGCGGGCCAGGGGATGCTCGGAATGGCGCTCCAGGACGGCGGCGAGCTCGAGGCAGTGCTCCTGGTCGAACTCCGGGTCACAGATGATGCTTTCCAGTGCCGGTTTGCCCCGGGTCAGCGTGCCGGTCTTGTCGAATACAACATGAGTCACGTGGTTCAGCCTCTCGAGCGCCACTGCCTGCCTGACCAGCAGGCCAGCGGACTGCATCCGGCCGAGCGTGGCGCTGATAGCGGTCGGCGTGGCTAGCGACAGCGCGCAGGGACAGCTCACGATCAAAACCGAGAGCGCGATTTCGAACCAGCGCGCAGGGTCCTGCCACCACCAGAACAGCGCGACGCCGGCGACAATCAGCAACACGATAGCGATGAAATGTGCCGCCACGCGATCCGCCAGGCGCGCCAGCGGCGGTTTGTCGGCCTGCGCACGCTCCATGGTACGCTGAATCTCCGCTATCACGGTGTCGGCTCCAACCGCGCTGACCCGCATCTGCAGAGGGTTGGTGACGTTGATGCTGCCGCCGAGCAGACGCTCGCCGGGACCACGCGCCAGCGGAATACTTTCACCGCTCAATAGCGACTCGTCGATCGCGGACTCGCCGCTCAGGATCTCGCCGTCCGCCGGTACCGTCTCGCCGGGACGGACCAGCACCCGGTCGCCAATCGCCAGCGTCGCCGCCGCTACCGCCTCCCCGGCATCGCTTGCGGACTCCAGGCGAGTCGTCATCAGCGGCATGGATTGCACCAGCTTCTCGACCGATGCGGCACAGCGCTGACGCGCCATACTCTCGAAATAGCGGCTCGCCGTCAGGAAAAATATGAACATCACGACCGAGTCGAAATAGACTTCGCCCCGGCCGCTGAAAGTCGCCAGGCCGCTACTGGCGAAAGCGACCGCGATCGCGAGCGATACCGGCAGGTCCATCGCTACCCGCAGGCGCTTCAGATCGCGCCACGCGGCCTGAAAGAACGGGGGCGCCGAGTACAGCAGCACCGGCAGGGTCAATCCCAGGCTCAGCCAGCGGAAAAACTGTTCGAAATCGCGCTCCATGCCGGACCAGGCGCCCGCATAGAGGCTGATCGACAGCATCATGACCTGCATGCCGAACAGGCCCGCCACCGCCAGGCGACGCTGCTGCTGACGACGTTGACGTCGATGCAGCGCCTGCTGCTGGTCAGGATTATAAGGCAGGGCCCGGTAGCCGATTTTCAGTATCGCCTGCAGGATTTCGCTGAGCTTGATGCGGGATTCGTCCCAGCGCACCAGTGCTCGCTGGGTAGCATAGTTAACGCTGACGCTTTTCACCCCGGGCAAACCGGCAATATACTGTTCGTTGAGCCAGACGCAGGCAGCGCAGGTAATTCCTTCCAGGATCAGGCTGGCCTCACGTGTATTTCCATCCGCGGCATGGACGAACTGGCGCTGGATCTCGGGCACATCGTAGACTTCGGCCTCGCGCAGAAAATCCGGCACCAGGTCCTGCCCGCTCGGTGAAGCCTCGGTCCTGACCCGGTAAAAATTCTCATGTCCGGCGGCGATAATCGCCTCGGCCACGGCCTGGCAGCCATGGCAACACATATCGCGTTCATGACCATCGATACGTACCCTTATATCCAGCCCGGCGGGAACCGGCAAACCGCAATGAAAGCAGGCGCCCGCAGCGCCCAATACAGCTCCTGCACCCGATTCACCGGCCTGGTCGAAATTCATAGTTTTAGTAATCGCTGATTCCAAGTAGACTGTCAGTTCACCGGAGAAGGAATCTAATTAAGAATGAAACTGCGAACAATGCAATTTCAAACTAAACCGTACCTTGATCTGAATCAATACTCGTCCGGTCGTCTCGACAATAATCCACGCTAACAAACAACAAGATAATCTGCCATGTTTATACAGCACATTTTCGGGCTTTTCAGCAATCCCGCGGTCGAGTGGGAAAAAATACGCGAACAACAAAAATCCAGCGATCGTAGCGGTGTCGGATTTGTCTTTATACTGGCAGCGATTCCCGCGGTTTCCGGTTATATCGGCACCACGCAGGTGGGTTGGCGCATCGGTGTCGGCGATCCGATTCGCATCACCGGGGAATCCGCAATTTCGATCGCAATCATCTACTACCTGGCGCTGATCATCGGCGTCTTCAGCATCGGCTGGGTCATCCATCTGCTGGGCAAGGCCTACGAAGTGGAGAAGCCGCTGCCGCTTTGTATCGCGCTGGCCGCTTATACCGCGACGCCGCTGTTCATGATCGGCATCATGCAGGTCTACCCGGTGCTATGGCTCAACATGCTGCTGGGATTACCGGTGCTGGCCTATACCGTTTACCTGCTGTACTCAGGGCTACCGATCATGATGGAGATACCGGCGGAGCGCGGCTTTCTTTATTCATCCGCGATACTCGCGGTCGGGCTGGTCGCACTGGTCTCGCTGCTGGCCATGACCGCACTGCTCTGGGGAATGGGACTGCAACCCGTATTTACCAACTAATAGTTTTTCAATTTGAAGATTCACCCGTTTGATGCGCATCAGACATCGAGGAAGCACTAGATGACCAATAATGACACCTACAACTACAAAGTAGTTCGACAGTTTGCGATCATGACCATCGTATGGGGTATTGTGGGCATGCTGGTCGGCGTTGTGATCGCCGCGCAGCTGGCCTGGCCGGCGCTCAACTTCGATGTTCCGTGGCTGACTTTCGGCCGCCTGCGACCGCTGCATACCAACGCGGTCATCTTTGCCTTCGGCGGCTGCGCGCTGTTTGCCTGCTCCTACTACGTGGTACAGCACACCTGTCACGCCAGGCTCGCTTTTCCGGCACTGGCCGCGTTTACCTTCTGGGGCTGGCAACTGGTCATCGTGCTGGCCGCGATCACGCTGCCGCTCGGTATCACGACAAGCAAGGAATACGCCGAGCTGGAGTGGCCGATCGATATTCTGATCACGCTGGTCTGGGTCAGTTACGCGCTGGTGTTCTTCGCCACCATCATCAAACGCAAGATTCCGCATATCTACGTCGCCAACTGGTTTTTCGGCGCCTTTATCGTAACGGTGGCGATACTGCACCTGTTCAACAGCGCGGCCCTGCCGGTAAGCTTCCTGAAATCCTACTCGGCCTACGCCGGGGTGCAGGATGCGATGGTGCAGTGGTGGTACGGCCATAACGCGGTCGGCTTCTTCCTGACCGCGGGCTTCCTCGGCATCATGTACTACTTCGTGCCAAAACAGGCGGGTCGACCGGTTTATTCCTACCGCCTCTCGGTGGTGCACTTCTGGGCCCTGGTCTTCACCTACATCTGGGCCGGTCCGCACCACCTGCACTACACCGCGCTGCCCGACTGGGCGCAGTCGCTCGGCATGATCATGTCGCTGATCCTGCTGGCGCCGTCCTGGGGCGGCATGATCAACGGCATCATGACCCTCTCCGGCGCCTGGCACAAGCTGCGTACCGACCCGGTACTGCGACTGCTGATCGTATCGATTTCGTTCTATGGCATGTCGACCTTCGAGGGCCCGATGATGTCGATCAAGACGGTCAACGCGCTGTCGCACTACACCGACTGGACCATCGGCCACGTGCATTCCGGCGCCCTTGGCTGGGTTGCCCTGGTCTCCATGGGCGCGATGTACTACCTGATTCCGCGCCTGTTCGGCCGCGAGCTCTACAGCCTGAAACTGGTCGAGGTACACTTCTGGACCGCGACCATCGGTATCGTCCTGTACATCGCGTCGATGTGGGTCGCGGGCATCATGCAGGGCCTGATGTGGCGCGCGGTCAACGCCGACGGCACGCTGACCTACAGCTTCGTCGAATCGGTGCAGGCAATGCATCCGTACTACATCGTGCGTACCCTCGGCGGCGCCTTCTTCCTGCTCGGCGCCCTGGTTATGGCTTACAACCTGTGGCGAACCATCGCCGACGCCAAGCCCGTCGAAGTTGAAATTCCCGAACCGGCAAGCGCCCATTAAGTAATAGAAGAGATAACACTATGGCTTCAGCACACGATAAAGTTGAAAAGAACATTGGCCTGATGATTATTCTTATCATCGCGGTGGTATCGGTTGGCGGTCTGGTACAGATCATCCCGCTGTTCTTCCAGGACTCACTGACCGAGCCGGTGGCCGGACTCAAGCCCTACTCCCCGTTGCGGCTCGAGGGGCGGGATATTTACGTTCGCGAAGGTTGCTACGTCTGCCATTCGCAGATGATTCGCCCGTTCCGCGCCGAAACCGAGCGTTACGGTCACTACTCGGTCGCCGGTGAATACGTTTACGATCGCCCGTTCCAGTGGGGCTCGAAACGCACCGGGCCTGACCTGCACCGCGTGGGCGGCCGCTATAGCGACGAATGGCACCGCGTGCACCTGATCAACCCGCGCGACGTCGTGCCCGAATCGATCATGCCCGGCTATCCCTGGCTGCAGGACAATATGCTCGACGGCAGCGATATCCAGGCCAAGATGCAAACCCTGCGCACGCTCGGGATTCCCTACACCGACGCCGAAATCGAGGCGGCTCCGGCCGCATTGGAAGGCAAGACCGAGATGGACGCCATGATCGCCTACCTGCAGGGTCTCGGCATCCACGTCAAGTTAAGGAGATAGGCATGTCACTTACCTTTTTCCAGTCGATCTGGACCATCGTCGTGATGGTCACTTTTCTCGGCATCGTGGTGTGGGCTTTCAGCAGCAAACGCAAGGCCGCCTTTGACGAAGCAGCGCGCCTGCCGTTCGACGAAGACCCGAAAACCGACAACAACAAAACTGCTTCGGAGTAGATTAATGGCTGATTTTAATAGCGAATTCTGGCACTGGTATATCGCGATCATTACCGTCATCAGTATTCTCGCCTGCGTCTGGCTGATTCGCTGGATGACGTCGGGTTTCGAGAAGACCGATGAAGTCGAAAGCACCGGGCACGTCTGGGACGGCGACCTCTCCGAACTCAACAACCCGTTGCCGCGCTGGTGGCTGGGGCTGTTTTACATCACCCTCGCCTTCGGCGGCTTCTACCTGCTGCTATATCCCGGCCTGGGCAGCTTCGAAGGTTTCCTGAAATGGACCTCCAAGGGACAGTACGAGCAGGAAGTGACCGTCATGGAAGCCGAGGTCGGGCCGCTGTTCGCGAAATACGAGCAAACCCCGATCCTCGACCTGATCAAGGACCCGGATGCACTCAAGGTAGGTGAAAGGCTTTACCTCAACTACTGCTCGACCTGTCACGGCTCGGATGCGCGTGGCGCGCGCGGCTACCCGAACCTGCGCGATGGCGACTGGCAATGGGGTGGTGATCCGACGAACATCAAGACCACGATCCTGAACGGTAGAATCGCCGCAATGCCTGCCTGGGAAGCCGCTCTCGGCGGCCAGAGCGGGATCGACGAAATGACTCAGTACATACTGCGGCTCTCGGACCGCGCGACCATCGACGAACTCGCGGACAAGGGCAAGGCAAAATACGATATTTTCTGCGTCGCCTGTCACGGCCCCGACGGTAAAGGCAATATCGCGCTGGGCGCGCCCAACCTGACGGACGATACCTGGCTATACGGCGGCTCGATCACGCGTATTTCGGAATCGCTTGTCAAGGGTCGTAACGGGCAAATGCCCGCCTTCAGGGAGTTTCTCGGCGAAGCCAAGGTGCACCTGCTCGCGGCCTATGTCTACGGACTATCGCAAGAAAACTGATGGCGTCGGTGTCTCCGTTACCGGAAAAAATCCCAGCGATTCAGAAGGCAATCGCGGTTTTTTGGCCCTCCTTTGCGACCGCGATTGTCGCCAGCGGGCTTTTTTTCTCGGCATTTCATCCGCGGGACCTGGTCCCGTTCGACCTCGACATCGACGTTAGCCCGCTTGCGGCCTACAGCATCGGTTTTTTCCTGTTCTGGTTGCTCGGAATACTGTCCAGCTACGGCACCATGTATTTCGTTATCTCTAATTGCCAGGTCCTGAAGAAGCAGCAAGACTAGTCGTCGAAGTGCCAGGGCAACAGTGAATGCAGCCGCAAAATACCAATACCCAGGAACACTCGCTCTACGCCGAGCATACGAAAATATATCCGCGGGAAGTTAGCGGCTACTTCACGCGCCTGCGGATGCTTTCGGTTGTCGTGCTACTCGGCATTTACTACCTGCTGCCGTTCGTCCAATGGGGTGATCGACAGGCTTTATTGTTCGATCTGCCGGCGCGCAAGTTTTACATCTTTGGTTTGACGCTATGGCCGCAGGATTTCATTTACCTCGCGGCGCTGCTGATAATGGCCGGGCTGTCGCTGTTCTTTTTCACCGCACTGGTGGGGCGAGTCTGGTGCGGTTATGCCTGCCCGCAAACCGTCTGGACCGAGGCCTACCTGTGGATGGAGCGCAAGATCGAGGGCAATCGCGGCCGCCGCATGAAACTCGACAAGGCGCCGACCTCCGCAACCAAGATTCGCACCAAGGCGCTCAAGCACACCGTCTGGATCGTATTTTCACTGTGGACCGGATTTACCTTCGTCGGCTATTTCACCCCCATCGACGAACTTGGCGCCAGGCTTTTTACCGGTGACCTGGGCCCCTGGGAGACTTTCTGGATCCTGTTTTACAGTTTCGCGACCTACGGCAACGCCGGCTTCATGCGCGAGCAGGTATGCAAGTACATGTGCCCCTACGCGCGTTTCCAGAGCGCGATGTTCGATTCGGACACGCTGATCGTCGCCTATCACCCGGAACGCGGCGAGCCGCGCGGCTCGCGTCGCAGAGGCACCGACCTGGAACAGGCCGGCCTCGGTGAATGTATCGACTGCAACGTTTGCGTTCAAGTTTGCCTGACCGGTATCGACATTCGCGACGGGCTGCAGTACGAATGCATTGCCTGCTCGGCCTGCATTGACGCCTGCGACGAAATCATGGACAAGATGTCTTACCCGCGCGGCCTGATTCGATATACCACCGAAAACGCCGCAGTCGGAAAGAAACAGCATATCCTGCGTCCGCGGGTAATGGTTTATGCCACCATCCTGCTGATTCTCTTCGGTACCCTGTTGACCAACCTGTTGCAGCGAATACCGCTCGAACTCGACGTCATCCGTGACCGCAATACGCTCTACCGCGAGACCCGGGACGGGCTGATCGAAAACGTCTACACGCTAAAAATTCTCAATATGGATTCGAGGGCGCACCGGTATATACTGTCGGCCGACGGCATCGAGGGCATGAAGCTGCTGCTCGACGAACCGCAAATCGAAGTCGAGGCCGGCACGGTTCACGAGTTGATAGTGCGCCTCCAGGCGGACGAGTTCAATATGGAGGAGCGCAGCACAACGGTCGAGTTCCAGCTGCAGGCAATCGAAGCCAATCATTTAACGACCACCGAAGAAGCACGCTTCGTCGGACCGGGGAAAAACTGATGAGTTGTTGATCGCCATTCCACTCTCGGCGGTCATCATGGGCGTCGTCATGATCACGCTCGCGATCCAGTCCTACTCGGGGCTCGTGGTCGACGATTACTACAAGAAAGGTAAGCAAATCAACCGCGTGATCGCTCGCGACCGGTTTGCCTATGAACTGGGACTGGCCGCCGGCGTCAAGTTCGCCCACGATGGCATGGTCGAAGTGCGTTTTGATCCCGAGGTCGAGTTCGTGCCGGGAGACCGGATCGAGTTAAGCCTGGTTCACGCAACCAAACCGGGGCTGGATCAAACCCTGCTACTCGACAAGATTGACACCCACCTGCTGACCGCCAGCCTTGGTCTGCAGGGAGAGGGTCGCTGGAACCTGTACCTGCAAACCCCCGACTGGCGACTAACGGGATCGCTGCAACATCCGCAAATGGCTGCCGCCCAACTGCTGCCCAATTATACTCCGGACTAAAAGCGCTACCCGTGGATCTTAGCTTTGGCGCCGCGATCGTCGTAGGTTTGCTGGGTTCCAGTCACTGCATCGGCATGTGTGGCGGAATCGTCGCCGCGCTCAACATGGGTGTTAGCGACCAGGTCAGTAAAAAACCGGCGTCGCTGTTCGTCTACCACCTCGGTTACAACAGCGGGCGTATCGTCAGCTACCTGCTGGTGGGACTGGTAGCGGGCAGCCTGGGCGCGGGACTGACCGAGCTTGGCGTCAGCCCGGTCTTCGGCAAGCTGTTCGCCGCCGGGTTCATGATTGCACTCGGACTGTATCTTGCCAACTGGTGGCGTGGCCTGGCGCTACTGGAGCGGTTCGGTTCCAGGCTATGGCGTCATATCCAGCCGCTGGGGCAGCGCCTGTTTCCGATTCGAAATCCGCTGCAGGCATTTTTGCTCGGCCTGCTGTGGGGATGGCTGCCCTGCGGCCTGGTCTATACCGTCGTTGCCTGGTCACTGACCATGGGCAGCGCCCTGGACGGCGCCCTGTTGATGCTGGGGTTCGGTATCGGCACCCTGCCCGCGCTGCTAATCGCGGGCAATGCGCTCAACTATTTCAGGAACTGGGTGCGGTCCCCGCTGATCAGGATCTCAGCGGGAGTTATGGTCATAGCGTTCGGAATTTACAGCGGTTTCACCGGGCTGACCCAGCGACACCATCATCAAGCCGAATCGAGCCCGGCGACCCTGGGCATACCCGGTGCTTCGACACGGATACCCGCTATTTTGCGCAGGGTATCGTGATCCAGAATTTCGACCTCCCGCCGATTCACCCTTAGCACGCCGCATTCCTGGAAGCGGGTCAACGTCCGACTAACCGTTTCGACCGCCAGGCCCAGGTAACAACCGATATCCTGACGCGACATCGACAACAGGAAGGCCGACGCCGAGTAACCGCGTGACCAGTAGCGACAGGCCAGGTCATCGAGAAAGCTTGCGATCCTGCCGTCGGCATCCTTGCGCGCCAGCATCAGCACCAGGTTGTGATCTCGCTGCATCTGCTCGGCGGTAATCCGCAACAGGTTTGCGCCCTGCGCCCTGTCGGCCAGGTAGGCGTGAGGGAAACGGCACAGTGCGGTTGTTTCCAGCGTAATCGCGGAAGACATGCGCTCCTGGGAACTGGTGCTATCGAGGCCGAAAACATCGCCCGGCAGGTAAAATCCGAGCACCTGCTCTTCGCCGTCTTCGGTAACCAGGTAACTTTTTATCGAACCGCTGCGTACCACGAAAAACGCGTCGGCTTCCTCGCCTTCACGGAACACGTGCTCGCCCTTGCGACTGATACGCTTGGCCTGTTTCAGATGTTCGGTTATTCCGGGATTATTAAGCAATTGCATTCCGAGACAACCACCGCGCGGTTCACAAACATGACATTTATGATCGATATTGGCAGTAGGTGCTATTTTCATGACTTCCCCTATTTGCTGTTTAACTCCTGACAATCATATTGCGCTAATAATGTATTTTTTACCATCGGGGTTTTCCTGATGGGCATATCGGGACATTCCAGATACCATTACCCGAAATTACCCGATCTAGAACCCGTTTTTCGTGATTCAGCGCCAACCCTTTAACCAGCTTTTTCTGATCATGGCCGCCGCCACGCTGGTGGTGAGCACAATTTCTATCGTCAGTCTTTACCGCACCGCAATCGAACAACATCGTCTGCGGCTGGTTGAAACCGTAAAAAGCCAGGCGCGACTTATCGAATCGATAGCCCAGTTCGACAGCCTCGAGAGCGAAGACAGCGATCCCGAGACGGCCCGTGAGTCAACGCTGGAGACAGTCTCCGCCGCGCATAGTGAATTCGAAGGTTTCGGTGCCAGCGGTGAATTTGTGCTGGCTCGGCGCGAGGCCGACCAAATTGTCTTTGTGCTGAGCCGGCGACATTTGCAGGCGGAGACTCCGCCACCGATTCCCCTGGCCGGAAAATGGGCCGAGCCGATGCGGCGCGCGCTGGCGGGCGAATCGGGGATTTTAACCGGCCTCGACTATCGCGGTACCGAGGTGCTGGCGGCTTACGAACCGATATCGATCCTCGACCTGGGCCTGGTGGGCAAGATCGACATCAGCGAGATACGCCAGCCTTTCGTTCGAGCCGGCTTTATCGCGCTGAGTGCTGCGCTGCTGGTCATCTTTTTTGCCAGCCGGATTTTCTTCCGCATTTCGAGACCGTTCGAGCAGGCGATCGACCAGCAAAGGGAAACTTTCCAGATCCTCGCCCAAACCTCGCGTGAAGGGATCGTGCTGGCGAACACCGACGGTATCATCCAGTTCGTCAATCCGGCGGCGGAAAAAATATTCGGCTATCGGCGCGGCGAACTGGTGGGCCAGACGGTCAAGCGCCTGATGCCGCCAGAGCATAGCCAGACGCACGATGGCTACATGAAACATTACCTGCAAACCGGCATCCCCAAAATAATCGGCGTCGGCCGACAATTGACCGCGATGCGCAAGGACGGTTCGCGTTTTCCGATCTATCTTTCTATTGGCGATATTAACACCAGCCATGCACGGCTGTTTGCCGGAGTTATCATGGACATCAGCGAACAGCAGCAGCTGCAGCGGGAAATTCTCGAAATCCCGGTGAGCGAACAGCGCCGCATCGGCCAGGAGCTGCACGACGGGCTCGGCCAGCAGCTGACCGGGCTGGGACTACTGGCGACCAGCCTGGTCAACAAGGCCAGTAAACCCGAGTATGAGCTGGCAACCAGGCTGGCCAGCGGCCTGCAGGAAGCCATTTCCCAGGTGCGGGCGCTGTCCCGGGGCCTGATGCCGGTCGATATCGATGCCGAGGGATTCATGAACTCGGTGCAGAACCTGATCGAGGACATACGTACACAAAGCAACGTCGACATCCTGCTGACCATTAAGGAACGGGTAAAGATTTCCGATAACACGAGTGCAATGCAGCTGTACCGTATCGTGCAGGAAGCGCTCAACAACGCGATCAAACATGCCGACGCCAGGCAGATTGACGTTGGCATGGGTGTCGAAGATGCGCGCGGATACCTGCTGGTCCGCGATAACGGCAAGGGCCTTGATGTTTCGCCCGAGAAATCCAGCGGCCTGGGACTGCGCATCATGCAATACCGTTGTGGACTGATCGATGCTCAACTGGAAATCAATTCCTCGTATGAAGCAGGCACCGAGATAAAATGTTACTTTCCGATTGAAAACACGAATTCATCCGGGCCATGACCAGAATCCTGATAGTCGACGACCATCCGCTGGTGCGCAGCGGCTTCGCACAGTTAATCGGTGACTGTCCCGACCTCGAGGTTTGTGGCGAGGCCGGCGACATGGCGGAGGCATTGGCCCAGATCGAGACCACGCGCCCCGATCTCGCGATCATCGACCTGTCATTGGCCGGCGGCAGTGGGCTCGACCTGATCGAGCGCATCAAGTCGCAGGATAAAGACATCCTGATGCTGGTCGCCTCGATGCACGACGAGACCCTGTACGCGGAGCGGGTGCTCGCGGCCGGCGCCCGCGGCTACATCAACAAGCAGGAAGCCCAGGACAGCATCATTCGGGCGATCCGCCAGGTGCTCGCTGGCCGGGTTTACCTCAGCCAGCAGATGACCGATCGATTGCTCAGCGGCATGGTCGATGTCAACGACGAAAAACGCGATATCGACAGTCTCTCCAACCGCGAACTGCAGGTCTTCGAGTTGATCGGCCAGGGCGTATCGACCAGCCGGATAGCCGAACAGTTAAACCTGAGCACTAAGACTATCGAAACCCACCAGGCGCATATCAAAAAGAAACTCGGGCTCAGCTCGGCGCATCAGCTAACACAGCGGGCGATCCGCTGGGTGATGGAACAGGACCGCTAACCAGGCTGCGTTTCACGCCGATATTGATCCGCATCAATATCCGAAAAAAGTAGTTTCTTTAGAATCTCATTGGTAACTATCTCAGAGGGAGAAACTGATGAATATGCAAGTTTGGAATCCTTTCCAGGAGTTTGAAAATTTGTTGGATCGGTACAGCAAAAGTGGTGGATTGAGTAAGCGATTAGATACTGATTTAAGCTTCGCCGACTGGTCACCATCGGTCGATATCGAGGAAGAAGATGACAAGTACGTGATCAAGGCCGATTTGCCCGGCGTCGATAAAAAGGATATCGAGGTCAAGCTCGAGGGCGGAGTGCTCAGCATTCGCGGCGAAAAGCATACCGAAAAGGAAACTGGTAAGGGCACCAAGCGGCATCGCACCGAGCGTTTCCACGGCAGCTTTGCCCGCAGTTTCACGCTGCCCGATGCGGTCAAGGCCGACAAGGTCGATGCAAGCTACAAGGACGGCGTTTTATCGCTGACGATCCCGAAGGCAGAGGAAGCCAAACCGAAATCGATCGATATCAAGGTTAGCTGATCATTCAGCAAGGCCGGATTCAGGGGCGACATACCCGGTATGTCGCCTTTTTTGCGCCATCAGGGCTGCCGCGCCCGCGGATCAGGACCGGATCGGGCATTGACCCATATCAATACCCGGGTACACAATGTCGCGCATGATAATCCTGATTGCTACCGACGGAGAATGACCGTGGACTTCAAGAACATATTGCTACATCTGGATCACAGCAGCGGTTGCCGTAACCGGCTCGATACCGCTTTCGCAATGGCCAAAAAATACGACGCGCTAATTACCGGGCTGTTCGTGGTACCGGACTATGTCGTGCCGTCCTATGTCGAGGCCCAGATCAGCGTCGACCTGATTACCGACGTGACCGAAAAAGCGATAGCGCGGGCGCAGGAAAAATTATCCAGTTATCAAAAGCTTGCTGACGAAGCCGGCGTCAAAATGGATGCTCATGTAACCGAGGGGCAGGTGATTCCTATTCTGCGCGAGCATACCAAGTACTCGGACCTGTTGTTGCTGGGACAGGACCAGCCCGACGATCCTGACAATGCGAGCTACGGGCTCGCGGACGCCCTACTGTTCGAAGGCGCCTGCCCCTGCATGGTGGTGCCGCACAGCGGCAAGCTCGCGGTGCCGGGCGAACGCGTGCTATTGACCTGGAACGCGAGCCGCGAATCGGCGCGGGCGCTGCGGGAAGCCCTGCCGCTGTTGGCAGGAGCCGAAACCGTAGTGGTGCTGTCCTCCGAGCCCAATGACAGCGATGTGAACATCGCGCGCGGTCATCCGCATGCCGACGAATTGGCCCGCTTTCTCGCATCCCACGGTATCGAGTCGATTTCCAGCGGCATTGCCGACATGGATGTAAGCACCAGCGACGCGATCCTCGGACAGGCGGCCGAAATGAATGCCGATCTGATCGTTATGGGTGCTTACGGGCATGCGCGCCTGCGCGAAATCATCCTGGGCGGGGTTACCCGCGACCTGCTGAAGCAATCTGGCGTACCGCTGTTCCTGGCGCATTAGCCGCCAGGCTGCAATGCTGTCCGCGGCCAGAATCCGCCTCTAGCTGCCCGCCTGCTGGTCGAAAAAAGATGCTCCGGCGGGAATCTCCGGGGTTTCCATATCGAACGCGATGGAACGTATCCGGCCAGGGTCCCGACCGCGTACGATACTGCCGGCGTGGGTGCTGGGCACCGCACAGGGCACCAGCGGAATCGCGTCCGCGGCGGTCAGCGTGGCGATATAAAGCGTGCGTGGGCCTGCGGTGAGGTTTTCCGAAGACGCGTGCAGCGCGCGCGTATGCATCAGGCACAGGCTGCCGGCGGGGCCGAGGCATTCGATCGCGGTGCTCTCACACTGCGCGGCCAGTTCGGCGGCGACGGCACCGGTAAACACGCCCGCCTGCCATAAAGAGTGCAGCGGACCGCGATGCGACCCCGGCACCACGCGCGCCGGGCCGATGTCATGGGTAATATCATCGAGGAACAGCATCGCGGTAATGCAATCGTCGTTGCTGTGCGGATCGAAGGTAAAATCCTGGTGCCATTTAACCACCGTCCCGCTGCCAGGCAGCTTACTGTTGAGCTTGGCGTGGTGAAACCGCAGATCCTCTCCCAGCAAGTCGGCCACCGCCTCGATCATCGGCCCGTCATGTAATATATCGAGAAACGCCTGCGAGATTTCTTCCGGCGAGGCGACGCGTCGCAGCGCGGGCCGGTCGCTGCAGTGCCCCGGCTCGACATCGAAGCGTGGCCGCCCGTCAAGCATTTCCCCGAAGGGTCCGTCGTGCTGCCGGGATTCCTCGATCCATTGCTGATGCTGCAGCCGTAACGGTTCGAGATCGGCAGGCGAGTAAGCGGACTCGACCAGCGTCACCCCTTTTTTCCAAAAATCAGATTTTTGCGCTGCGCTTAACATAGGCCCGTCATTGTAATCCTGTTTTCAGTATTTTGCGCCCCGACGATTGTATTGAGAATAGCGCAGACAAGGGCGTAATCGACGGCATCGATATTTTCACTCCTCCTCGATTGCCCGAAATTAATAGGCACGCTTGCGGCCCGCGCCCTGGTAAAGAATATCGGCCCAGTTCTGATTGGCTTTCCGCCGTTCGCCGAGGGCCTGCGGATCCATATCGCTGGCCGGGCGCTCAAGCTCGATAAAATCGGCTTGCATGAAATTGCCGCGAATCGGCAACCAGTAGTTGGCACCCAGGTATTGCCGCCCGCCGGCAGGCACGTAGCCCTGCAACGCAAAACCCACGCGGCGCTGTTTGCTGCGGTTGGGTTGCGAGCCGTGAATCACCCTGCAGTGATGCAGCGACATCTGCCCGGGCCTGAGAATCAAATCGACGGCGACCGATTCATCGACCTCCTGAATGGCCTGCCCGCGAGTCAGAATGTTGTCGTCGTGAAAGGTCTCGAGATGCGGCTGGATGTCGTCCCGATGGCTGCCGGGAATCATGCTCATGCAGCCTGTTTCCCGATCGCTCGGCGTCAGCGCCAGCCATGGCGTCACGTAGTCGTGTGGGCTGATTCCGACATAGGTCGCATCCTGGTGCCAGCTGACGTAGTGGCGGGTTTCCGGCTCCTTGATGAACAACACGCTACCCCAAAGCGCGAAGTCAGGGCCGATCAGGTCCTCGACCGCATCCAGAATCACCGGGTGATGTGCCAGCTGGTCGAGAAACCCGAACGCCAGGTGCGGGTTGTTACGGTTCTCGGCGTTGAGTTCCTGCGGGTACTCGACTTCGGCAGCCTGCAGCTGCTGCGCATAGCGGGATGCCTCTTCCTCCGACATGACATCGATCGGTGACAGGAACCCCTGCTGCCGGTACTGTTCGACCTGCTGCTGCGTCAGTATTTTCGGCATACGGCCTCCCGACGAATCGGATTGGGAATAGCCGGATAGTAGCGTAAACTCGCGCCAGAAAACCACAGGAAAAACAGGCTTGGGCCCCATGGAAAAAATTCAGAAACAAACGCTTATTGGTATGCGCGACCAGTTGGGCGGTTACCTCTGGGAAGACGCCGAAATTTCGGAATTGGTGGATCCCAGGCTCGGCATCATTACCGGGTTCCAGGATTTACTGGATCAGCTCGAGGTATTGCGCAAAGTCGACCTGCAAGCGATCCCCCCGGCTGCCGATATTCCACCCAAATGAGCGTCGAGCTCGCGTTTGCGCCGATCACCGAACTGGCCGAAGGGTTGCGCAACGGCGCCATCAGCGCGACACAGCTGGTCGAGCTTTACGCCAGGCGTATCGAAAAGCTGTCAGATTCGAGCCGGGCGTTTATCTCGCTAGACCTGGAACATGCATGCGAGCAAGCCGCCGTAATCGACGCGACCGCAGATAACGACACGCCACTCAGCGGCATACCCTACGCCTGCAAGGACCTGTTCGACGTACACGGAGTGGCGACCACCGGCGGTTCCAGGGTGCTAGACGACAACGTCGCGCAGCAGGATGCCGAGGCCGTCGCGCGCATGAACCGGGCGGGCGCGATATTCCTCGGGAAAAACAACCTGCACGAATTTGCCTACGGCGCCACCGGTGAAAACGAGATCTACGGTACGCCACCGAATCCATACGATGCCACGCGGCTGGCCGGCGGCTCGAGCAGCGGCTCGGCTGCGGCGCTGGGCTACGGCCTTTGCGCGGCGGCGCTCGGTACCGACACCGGCGGCTCGGTGCGCGCGCCGGCGGCCCTGTGTGGCCTGGTCGGATTCAAGCCGACTTTCGGCCGCATCAGCACCGAGGGCGTGATCCCCTACTCCTGGAGCCTGGACCACGTCGGCACGTTGACTCGCAGCGCCGCCGACGCCGCAATCCTGTTCGAAACCCTGGCCGCGGATAATCGAAAAGCCGAATTTACCTCCCTCGACAAACTGACTATCGGAGTTCCTGATGCCTTCTTCTTCGAGCGCTGCGAGGGCGAAATTCTCGACGGGTTGGAGCGATTGATGGCTTTCCTGCGCGCTGCCGGCGCTAAACTGAAGCCGGTGGTCATGCCGTCGATGGAATTTACCCGCACGGTATCGCTAACGGTACAAATGCCGGAAGCCCTGTCCTATCACAACCGCTACCTCGAGCAGCGCGGCAATTTATACAGCCAGGATTTTCGTGCCGGGCTGGCGCTGGGCCAGTGCCTGCTCGCCGAGCAGTATATTCGCGCCAAACGTTTCGTCGAAAGTTACCGCCGCGATATGAACCGCCTGTTCGAGGACGTCGACATGATACTCACGCCGGCAACGCCGGT
Source organism: Gammaproteobacteria bacterium (assembly GCA_009937625.1). Taxonomy (GTDB): domain Bacteria; phylum Pseudomonadota; class Gammaproteobacteria. Next base: position 18,705 of record JAACFA010000021.1, read on the forward strand.
GATAGCGCCACCCATCGGCGCGGTCGAGGTCGTGGTTGACGGCGTCGCCGAACCCGCCGGCAACGCCATCACGCGCTATACCTCGTTCTTCAACATGACGGGGCATCCGGCAATCACCTTTCCCTGCGCGATGCACAACGAGGGGCTGCCGATAGGCGCGCAGCTGGTCGGCCGGCAGCACGCGGACGAAGCCTTGATCGAAACCACGCGATTGATCGAGCAGGACTACGATTTCGAGTTGCCATTACCCGACATTGCATAGCGCTGCACGAATTTGGCGGCAGTTTGACAGATGACCGCCGTTTCACACTCCGGCGGCCAGCAGTTTCTCGATCAGGGTATTCATTTCGACCTCGGTGAACCCTTCACGCCCGGTCAACGAACTGCTCAGGTTTGCACCGGAGAGTGCTGCGGACGACTTCTGCCGCAACAGCTCGAGCGCCATGCCTCCACCGGCCAGGATATCCCGCATCACCGGCGGACTGAGCATGCCGGCTCGCTCCATCACCGGGAAGCAGGCAACATTATGCAGCGCGGTCAGCAACTTGGGACCGATGAACTGCGGCGGCACGCCGCCCTGCTTCAGCCTGAGCAGCCGCGCGGCGGTATCGGCATAGAAATCGAGGCAGGCATTGCCGCGACGAAACATCATGAAAGCATTATGCAGCTTGGGGTAGGCTCGCAAATTGCCGCGATCATCCGCCTGCACCCAGATTTCACGACCGAATGCGAAATCCGACGCGGGCAGCTCGAAATCGTCGGGGCGGAACACCAGGAAATCGGCGTCGCACCAGATCACGCGCTCGTATCCTTCGTCAAGCGCTTGCTGCAAACTCGCCAGACGCGCCAGGTCGCTGGCAATCACGGTTTGCGCACCGGCCTTTGCCAGCAGCTCCGGTTCGATCAGGTCAAAAATCTCGTCCCCGAGAAAGCGATACTGGAAGCGGCTGTCTGCTGCCCAGGCTGCGACCGATTCGATACAGCTTTGCAGCCAGCCGAAGGGTAGCGGATCTCGATGGGACTGGATTACCAGGGTAGCGGTCATTCGTTTGCGTGCTGCTGTTTTTTCAACATGTCAGCTTATCATGTTATCTTTGCCGCATTTCAACCCCGCAGGAAAAGCAATCAATGAGCAACCCGGTTATCGCGAACAACAGCCCCGTTAAAGTGGCGCTCGAGAAGGACAAGAAGTATTACTTTTGCCAGTGTGGTCTCAGCAGTAAGCAACCATTCTGTGACGGATCGCACCAGGGCAGTGACTTCACCCCGCTGGCTTTCGTCTGTGGCGAGAGCAAGGACTACTACCTGTGCCAATGCAAGCACAGCGCCAATAAACCCTATTGCGATGGTACCCACAAGGAGTTCGATGACAGCAAGGTCGGCAGCCCTGCTCCCTGATTCGCGGTCCTATCCACAAAGCTGTGGGCTACCGCCGTCCTGCGCTGTCCTGCCGTACACGAATCGTTCGATTCCGGCCCAGTAGGCCGCCGCTTCGCACATCGGACAGGGCGGCGACGATGAGTAAAGCGTACAACCGCTCAAATTGCGCGTGCCCAGACGGCGCGCCGCGTCGCGAATCGCTTCCATTTCGGCATGGGCAGTGGGGTCCTGGTGCAACACCACATGACTTGGCGACTGCCCGACGATCAAGCCGGCGCGGACCACGATTGCGCCGTAACCCTGGTCACCACTTTGCAGTGCTTGCCGCTGCATTTCAAATGCGCGCGTGACAAACGCGGCATCGCCCGGGGATTCGGGCTGAACGATTAATTCCGATGCGTCTCCGAAAGCGTTGCGATAACTTATCGCAAGCGCGGGCAAAGCAGCCGTCAGCACGAACAGCAGGGAACGCCTCTTGTCGCTTACCGTGTCCACCATGATTACCCTCCTCGAGACAATGGCGCCAGTTTATCATTTCCGGCGCAAAAACCCGCTTGTGCGGCCAGTGGGCAAACGCATAAAATAGCCGGCTTGCTAACACTTTATGGGGATTACCATGGGCGAATGTCCGGTTTGTGCGGCCGAAATCGAATTGGCCGATGATGCGATGGCGGGCGAACTGATAGTCTGCGACGACTGCGGCGCTGAACTCGAACTGACCAGCACCGACCCGGTGACACTGGCCGAAGCACCTTCGGCCGAAGAGGACTGGGGTCAGTGAAAATCGGTCTGCTGCATTCGCTAATCCGCAAGGAAGAAAAACTGCTGATCGGGGCGTTTCGCAACGCCGGCGTCGAGCCGATCATGATGGACGATCGCAAGCTGATCATGGACTTTAAGACCGCGCCCGATATAGACATCCTGGTCGAACGGTCGATCAACCACTCACGCGCGCTACATGCGCTCAGGCTGTTCGAAAGTGCGGGCGTGTGTTGCGTGAATTCGCACAAGGTGGCGCAAATCTGTGGCGACAAGCTGTTGACTACTGCCGCGCTCAGGGACCACGGTATTGCCCAGCCCGAATGCCGGGTCGCCTTTACCGAGGAGTCGGCGCTCGAAGCGATCGAGGAGCTCGGGTACCCGGTGGTGCTGAAACCCGCGGTCGGTTCCTGGGGCCGCCTGCTGTCCAAGATCAACGACCGCGATGCGGCCGAAACCGTGCTCGAGCACAAGACCGTGCTCGGCAGCTATCACCATTCTATCTTTTACATCCAGCAGTACGTCGAGAAACAGGGTCGCGACATCCGCAGCTTCGTGGTCGGCGACGATTGCATCGCGGCAATTTACCGCAGTTCGGACCACTGGATTACCAATACGGCACGCGGCGCGCAGGCCAGCAACTGCGAAGTCACGCCCGAGGTTGCCGAAATTTCGCTGGCCGCGGCAAAGGCGGTGGGCGGCGGCATCGTCGCCGTCGACCTGTTCGAAAGTGACGGCGGGCTGCTGGTTAACGAAGTCAACTACACGATGGAGTTTCGCAACAGCATCGATACCACCGGGGTGGACATTCCGCAGGTGGTCGCCAACTACGTTATCGGCCTGGTCAGGCAATGATCAAGGTATCGATTGTCGGTGGCTCGGGATACACCGGCGGCGACCTGCTGCGTATCCTGCTATTCCACCCCCGGGTCGAGATCCAGCAGGTAACTTCGGAACGCCATGCCGGCAAGCCGGTATCGAGCGTGCATCCCAACCTGCGCAAGATCTGCAAACACAAGTTCGTTCCGATTGCGGAACTCGAACCCTGCGACGTGCTGTTTCTCGGCCTGCCGCACGGCCAAATGATGAATCGTCTCGGCGAATTTGAAAATCTGGCCGACACGCTGATCGACCTGTCCGCCGATTTTCGTCTGCATGACAATGCCGCCTACGAAAGCTGGTACGGTAAGAGTCACGCCTGCCCGGACAAACTCGACGATTTCGTTTACGGCATTGCCGAACTGCACCGCGAACAGCTGAAAACCGCGAAACGCATTTCCGGGGCTGGCTGTAACGCCACCGCGACGATTCTCGCGCTGCACCCGCTGTACCAGGCCGGCGTGGTTGAATCCGCCGTGGTCGAGGTCAAGGCCGGTTCCAGCCAGGGTGGCAACGCTGTCAGCGAAGGCAGCCACCACCCGGAGCGCAGTGGTGCGGTGCGTTCGTACAAGCCGACCGCGCATCGCCACCTCGGTGAAATCCAGCAGGAACTCGGCGCCGACAATATTCATTTTTCCGCCACCTCGATCGAAATGGTGCGCGGGATTCTGGCGACCTGTCACGTGTTTCTGAACCAGGACCTGGAAGAAAAGGACATCTGGAAGCTATACCGCGGAGCCTATGGTGACGAACCCTTCATCCGCATCGTCAAGGAGCGCAGCGGTATTCATCGCTACCCCGAACCCAAGATTCTCGCCGGCAGCAATTACTGCGATATCGGCTTCGAGCGCGACCCCCATAGCAACCGGCTGGTGGTGATCTCGGCGCTCGACAACCTGATGAAAGGCGCGGCCGGTCAGGCAGTACAGGCGTTCAACATCGCCCGGGGATTCGACGAAACCACCGGCCTCGAGTTTCCGGGCCTGCACCCTTAAGGCATGTGCCGCATTCTCTACGCCCGGGCCGAAGCCGATTTCGCTATTTCGGAATTACTGGCCCCGTTTGCCGAACTGTCGCGGCACAGCAGCGAATTCCAGGGCCACGGCTGGGGCTGCGCCTGGCGCGAGGGCGGAAGCTGGCGCCACTATCACGATATTCGGCCGATCTGGGAAGACGACCTGTCGCAGTTCGGTAGTACGCGGTTGCTGCTGGTGCACGCGCGCAGCGCGTTTCGCGACGAGGGCATCGTCGTCGAAAACAACATGCCGTTTTCCGATGGCGAGTCGGTCTTCATTTTCAACGGCGAGCTGCGCGGGGTGCGTATCCGGTCGGAAGGCCGCATCGGTGCCGAGAAAATCTACAATTACATCCGACGCTTCGACAAGGGCGACAAATGTGCCGCCACCGCAAAGGCCGTCGACATCATCAAGAAACGCAGCACCTACGTGCGCGCGATGAACCTGATCCTGTCGGACGGCGCGCAATCCTGCCTGTCCACCAACTACAGCGAGAATACCGGTTACTTCCAGATGCATCAGAAACAGGATGGCGGTCTGCACCTGGTATGCTCCGAGCCTTTTGCAGGCGATCGGGGCTGGACCCGGATCGAAAACAATACGACGATAGCCTTATGATGCTGATAAAAATAGGCGGGGGCGAGCAGATCGATCTCGACGCCATCATCAACGACCTGGCGACCCTGCAGCAGCCGTTCATCATCGTGCACGGCGCCAACGTGTTGCGCGATCAGATAGCGCAACGCCTGGGAATGGAAAAAACCGTCCTGACCTCGGTTTCCGGTTACAGCAGCGTTTTCTCCGATCAGGACGCACTCGATGTCATCATGATGAGCTACTCGGGATTGCGCAACAAACAGATCGTCGAGATTTGCCAGCGCAACGGCATCGACGCGCTGGGCTTGACCGGGCTCGACGGTCGCCTGGTGCAGGGCGAGCGCAACAAGGGCATTCGCGTGCGCCAGAACGGCAAAACCCTGATCAAGCGCGACCTGTCGGGCAAGCCCCGCAGTATCAATACCGGGTTGCTGTCGCTGCTGCTGAAAAACGGGTACAGCCCGGTATTGACGATCCCGATCGTCGACGAGAACGGTTTCGCGATCAATTCCGAGAATGACGACATCGTGGCGCAAATTGCCGCCAGTTGCGAACTCGATACGGTGATCCAGCTGATCGAGGCGCCCGGCTTTCTCGACGACCCGGCCGATGAAACCTCGCTGGTCGAGCGCATGAGCGTCGGCGAGCTGCACGATCGCGAAGCCCGTGTCGAGGGCCGCATCAAGCGCAAGTTACTGTCCTTGACGCGCCTTTGCCAGGGTGGCAAGACTCGTGTCATCATCGCCGACGGCCGCGGCGAAAAACCCGTTATCAATGCGCTCGAGGGCGCGGGAACCCATATCTCATGACCGACTACAGAGCACTGGAACACGATTACGGCCTGCCGTTACAGCCCAAGCGAGACCTGGTGGCTGTGCGCGGCCAGGGCGCCCTGCTGTACGACGAAAACGGCGAGGAATACATAGACTTTGCCGCCGGCATCGCGGTCGCCTCGCTGGGTCATTCGCATCCGAAACTGGTGGCGGCGATCCAGCAACAGGCGGCAACCCTGATCACCTGCCCCAACATCATGTACAACGACGTGCGTTCGAAGCTGTTGCAGAAACTCGTGGAAATCACGCCACCAGGCCTGGCCCGCGCCTACTTATGCAATTCGGGCGCAGAATCGATCGAGGCCGCGCTCAAGTTCGCGCGCCTGCATACCGGGCGCACCAACTTCGTAACCGCGATGCGCGGTTTTCACGGCCGCACCATGGGCGCGGTCAGCGCCACCTATACCCCGAAGTACCGCGAGGCGTTTCAACCCTTGATCCCGGGTTTCGACTACGTGCCTTTCAACAAGATCGACAAGCTCGATGCCGCGGTCAACGATAATACGGCGGCGGTCATGATCGAACTGGTGCAGGGCGAAGGCGGCGTCAACCCGGTACAGGCCGACTATGCCGCGGCCGCGCGCGAGATCTGCAGCGCGCGCGGCGCGCTATTGATCATCGACGAAATCCAGACCGGTTTCTGCCGCACCGGCAAGCTCTTCGCCTGCGACCATTTCGACCTGCAGCCCGACATGATGTGCGTGGCCAAGGCGATGGCCGGCGGCGTGCCGATCGGCGCAACCATGCTGAGTGCCGACATCAAGGTGGAACCGGGACTGCACGGCACCACCTTTGGCGGTAATCCGCTAGCCTGCGCCGCCGCGCTGGCCGCGATCGACGTCTACCAGTCCGATAACCTGGCGCAGCGGGCGGCCGAACTCGGCGACTACTTCGAACAACAGTTGAAGGCGGCCGAATTATCGCAGGTGCGCGCACTGCGCCGGTTGGGATTGATGATCGGCATCGAGCTCAAGCAAAAGGTACAGGATAAACTGGCGCAGCTGCTGGAGCGGCGCATTATCGCTTTGCCCGCCGGACCCAACGTCATCCGCATGCTGCCGCCTCTGGTGGTCGAGAAGCAGCAAATCGACGCGGTGACCGAGACCCTGCGCGAATTACTCGCCTGAGTGCCAGGCCGGTATAAAAAATACAGGTTTTTGGTTAACTGGTGCTTTTTGTGAATTGGGTATTCTTATATACTCGCCGCTTCGCTTATCATCCCCTTCTTCAATCATGACCAGCCCTGCTGAATCAATCGACGGTAACATGACTACTACACCAGATTTAACCGCCTACGGCATCCAGAGTACCACCGAAGTTTTGCACAATCCCGGCTATGACACGCTGTTTGCCGAAGAAACCGCGGCCAACCTCGAAGGCTTCGAAGTTGGCAGGTTAACCCAGTCTGGCGCGATCGCCGTCGACACCGGAGATTTCACCGGACGCTCGCCCAAGGACAAGTACCTGGTGCGTGACGATACTACCCGCGACACGATCTGGTGGGCGGACCAGGGCGAGAACGACAACAAGCCGATCGACACCGAAACCTGGAATTCACTGCGCGAACTGGTGACCGATCAGCTTTCCGGCAAGCGGCTGTTCGTGGTCGATACCTTTTGCGGCGCCAACCCCGATACCCGTCTCAAGGTTCGTTTCGTTACCGAGGTTGCCTGGCAGGCGCATTTCGTCACCAATATGTTCATCCGCCCGAGCAGCGAAGAACTGGCCGACTACGAACCTGATTTCGTTGTGCTCAACGGTTCCAAGACCACCAACCCCGACTACCAGTCGATGGGACTGAATTCCGAAAACTTCGTCGCCTTCAATATGACCGAGGGCATGCAGATTATCGGCGGCACCTGGTACGGCGGCGAAATGAAAAAGGGCATGTTTTCGATGATGAATTACCTGCTGCCGCTGAAAGGCATTCCGTCGATGCACTGTTCGGCCAACGTGGGCGACGACGGTGACGTGGCGATTTTCTTCGGCCTCTCGGGCACCGGTAAGACTACCCTGTCAACCGACCCCAAGCGCCGCCTGATCGGCGATGACGAGCACGGCTGGGACGACGACGGCGTTTTCAACTTCGAGGGCGGCTGCTACGCCAAGACCATTAATCTCAGCGCCGCCGACGAGCCGGATATTTACCGCGCGATACGCCGTGACGCCCTGCTCGAGAACGTGGCGGTAAACGACGCCGGGGAAATCGACTACGCCGACGCCTCGAAAACCGAAAATACGCGAGTTTCCTACCCGATTTATCACATCGATAACATCGTCAAACCCGTATCGAGGGCCGGACACGCCGCCCACGTTATTTTTCTGACCGCGGACGCTTTCGGTGTCCTGCCCCCGGTATCGAAGCTTACGCCGGAACAGGCGGAGTACTATTTCCTGTCGGGTTTTACCGCCAAGCTTGCCGGTACCGAGCGCGGCATTACCGAACCGACGCCGACTTTTTCTGCCTGCTTCGGTAAGGCCTTTCTATCGCTGCACCCGACCCGCTACGCCGAAGTGTTGAATGCACGCATGCAGCAGCACGGCAGCCAGGCTTACCTGGTAAACACCGGCTGGGATGGCAGCGGCGAGCGTATTTCGATCAAAGCCACGCGCACTATCATCGATGCCATTCTCGACGGCTCGCTGGACCGCGCCGAAACCGCGACACTGCCGGTATTCAACCTCAGGATGCCGACCGACCTGCCCGGCGTGGATAACGCAATCCTCGATCCGCGAAATAGCTATGCCGATAGTTCGGACTGGGACGATAAAGCGCACAAGCTGGCCACCCTGTTCATCGAAAATTTCGTGCAATACACCGATACCGACAGCGGCAAGCAACTGGTTTCCGCGGGCCCCGCGCTCTAATACCGGGCTAAAGTTTGCCGCCGCAATGCTTGCCTGGGCCCGGCCTTGGCAGGCAAAATGTCGTTCCCCGGGGCGGTGAGTAAATAAAAATGAAAAAAGCAGGCTTCAAGGTTCTCGAAAACGAGTGGATCCCGTTATCCGACGGACGACGATTATCCGCCCGCATCTGGATGCCTGACAGCGCGCGCAAGAAACCGGCGCCCGCAATTCTCGAATACCTGCCCTACCGCAAGCGCGACGGCACCGCGCAGCGCGACGAGAGCACTTACCCGAGCTTTGCCAGGGCCGGCTATGTCGGCGTGCGCGTGGATATCTCAGGCACCGGGGAGTCTGACGGCGACTGGGATGACGAGTATTCGGCGCGCGAGCTCGCCGACGGCTGCGAAATCATCGAATGGATTGCGAGCCAGCCCTGGTGTGACGGCAACCTGGGCATGATGGGTATTTCATGGGGCGGATTCAATTCGCTGCAAATAGCGGCATTACAGCCGGAAGCACTGAAGGCGGTCATTTCGATCGGTACCACGGTCGATCGCTACAACGACGATATTCACTATAAGAACGGCTGCCTGCTTTATTCCAATTTTTCCTGGTCGAGCACCATGCTGTGTTTCGCCTCGAGGCCACCCGATCCGGAGCTGGTGGGCGATAAATGGCGCGAAATCTGGCTCAATCGTCTTAAAACGCAACCGTTTCCATTAGCAACCTGGCTCGCAAATCAACGGAAAAATGACTACTGGAAGCACGGATCGATAAGCGAAAACTATGAAAACGTCAAAATTCCGGCGCTTTTGATCTCCGGTTGGGCCGACGGATATATCAATGCGCCACCCGCCGGGGCGACCCATCTTGTGAATTCCAAAGCCATCAACGGCCCATGGATTCACAAGTATCCGCATTTTGCCTGGCCGAAGCCGCGCGTCGATTTTCTTGGCGAGGCGATCGCCTGGTGGGATAAATGGCTCAAGGGCAAGGACAACGGGGTCGAGCGATTGCCTGCCTACCGCGCCTATATCCTGGAGGACGCCAGGCCCCTGCTAAAATATGAATTCCAGCCTGGCCGCTGGGTTGCCGAGCAGACCCTGCCGGCTCCCGAGACCCGCAGTCGTTATTATTACCTGGCGCCCAACCGGCAACTACTCGACATCCCCGGCCGCAGCCGGCAAAAGACGCTGAGTTCGCCGCAGGACTGCGGCAGCGGCTGTGGCGAATTTTTTCCGCTCAAGGCGGATGGCGAAATGGCTGGCGATCAGCGCCACGACGATTCCGGATCGCTGGTGTTCGACAGCGGCAAACTGCAGCAACCGATAGAAATTCTCGGCCGTCCCAAGCTGCGGCTGAAGCTCGCGATCGACAAGCCGCTGGGCAATATTGCCGTGCGGCTGAACGACATTCATCCGAGCGGAGAGGTATCGCGGGTTAGCTGGGGCGTACTAAACCTGGCGCATCGCAACGGTAACGAGAGCCCCGAGCCGATGGTTCCGGGCCGGACCGTAGCGATTGAAATCGAGCTCAACGAGTGTGGCTATCGCTTCATGCGCGGCCATAAGATGCGGGTGGCTATCTCGACCGCCTACTGGCCCATGATCATGCCGCCACCGGAGCGGGTAACCGCGACCATTAATCTCGGCCAGGATGCCTTTATCGAGCTGCCGGTACGCGCCGGGGTCGATGTTTATGAAATGCCCGAGCCCGCGGACGAAAATCCTTTGCCGGAGTATAAAATGCACCAGCCGGAACTGAGCCGGCGCTGGATCGAACGCAACTTCCAGACCGGTAAATCGCACTATCGCGTCATCGACGACAGCGGCGAGATCGAAATACCGGGGCACGGTCTTTGCACCCGCCATCGGCACGACGAGCGCTGGACCATCGCCGTCGACGATCCTCTCAGTTATCGCTCCGAAAGCCGCTACTCCTGCTGGATGCGACGAGGAGACTGGTCGATCCACACCGAGGCCGAAAGCGAATTTCGCTGCGACGCCGACAACTTTTTCATCAAGGCAACGCTACGCGCCTACGAGGGTGAGGAGCTGGTGCACGAGCGCAGCTGGGATGAAATTGCAATCCCACGAGATCACATTTAGGGGTTTTTAATTGCAACTAACGATTGTTTTTAACAATTAGGGGACAGTGTAACAATATTGTTAAAATTGCGTATTGGCAATTAACGAGCATTTACATGGCCAGATTACCCAGATACACAATAAAAAACCAGACTCAGCACATAATTCAACTCGGTCGCGACTCACGACAGGTCTTTTTCGAAGAGCAGGATTACCAGTACTATCACGATTGCCTCGACGCGGCAGCCTATAACTACGGGCTGAGCATTCACGCCTACGCGCTGTTGCCGGACCACATCCATATACTGGCGACCCCGGGCCGCAGCGACAGCATCTCGAGAACGATACAGTCTATCGGGCGTAACTACGTCCAGTATTTCAACGAATCATACGAAGGCAGCGGTACCCTGTGGGAGGGGCGCTACCGTGCCACTGTGCTCGACGAAAAGCAGTACCTGCTGACCTGCGGCCGCTATATCGAAACCAACCCGGTGCGCGCCGGTTTGAGCAAAAGCCCGCGCGACTACCCATGGAGCAGCTATGCCTATAACGCGCTGGGGAAAGATGACGAAATGATCACTCCGCATCGGGAATTCCAGAAACTGGGAGCCAATCACAAGGAGCGCGCCCGCGCTTACCGCGCGTTGTTCAAACAGAAGATCAGCGACGAAACCGCGTCGCTGATTACCGAGAGCACGATCAAGGGCTGGGCCCTGGGCGACACCCGCTTCGTGCACAAAATCGAGAAACTCAGCGGACGTCGCGCCTCGCAATTACCCAAGGGTCGCCCCAAAGGCAGCTGATCTGTTGTACTATCTTCGACATGACGACCGAAGATAAACGCGGACCCGGGCTCAGGTTTCCACCCCTGTTACTGGTATTGGCCACGGTCGGCTGCGCCTGGCTGGCCAACCTGCTCAAACCCTTGCCGATCGTTGCCGGTGACGCATTGCTGGCGAGCGGCTTCGCGATTATCGCGATTGCGCTATTGATCGCGCTGATTGCCCTGGCCCACTTTTTCGAGGCCAACACCCACGTCGAGCCCTGGCATCCGACCACCGCAATCATCCGCAAGGGCGTCTACCGCTTCAGTCGCAACCCGATCTACCTGTCTTTTTGCCTCGCCACGGTGGGCGCCGGTCTGGTCCTGAACAGCTGGTGGGTGGTGGCCAGCGTCACTCTGTTGAAGCCCCTGCTGGAGCGACTGGTCATCAGTCGCGAGGAAACCTATCTCGAGAAGAAATTCGGCGACCACTACCTCGAATACAAGCGTCAGGTCCGCCGCTGGCTCTAGAGGGGCCCGGTTTGCATCCGGGCTTCGGGATCCACTAAAGCACCACCATCGAGCCCGTTTGTTTGGATCGTCACCTCGAGGGCATGGAAAAGATCGACCTAGGATTGGGCAATTGCCCAGTAAGTCCCCTTCAGGACGGCCTCGGGGCGGCCGCCAACGTCTATGTTCAGACGCAATACCCCCTTACCCTGGTCTCGAATACCTGCCAGAAAAGCGGCGCGTTCGGCGGCGTCGATCCGGATCGCGCAGCACAAATCGCCGGTGATCGGGGCGCGGTAGCGAATTTCAGCCTTCGTCACCACCAGTTCGGCCGCGACTCCCTTTTGCTCGAGAATATGGGTACACAAGGCCCAGCCGGTTAGCACCGCTACCGAGTAGATACTGCCGGCGAAGCCGGTGCCGTGAATATTGACATTCGGCGGTAGCGGGGCGCTGACCTCGATCGCGTCCATACCGAGCGCATTGCGGATTTTTTGTTGTAGTGTGGCGGCGGCGCTCAAGGCTAGTAACCCAACTCGCGGTCAACCGGATTCAGCAAGGGCTCCCTGTTTTGCAGGCGACGATAATTTTCGGCGATGTCGGCAACGGCATCCCCCAGGTGATAGCCGGAAACGTGCGGCGTCAGCTGCACCCCCGGATGCAGCCATAGCGGGCTTTCCGGCGGCAGGGGCTCGGTCGACATGACATCAAGAACGGCGCCGGCAAGCAGTTTATCGTCGAGCGCTCCTATCAATTCCGGTTCATCGACCAGGTCACCACGCCCGACATTGATGAACAATGCCGACGGCTTGAACCGCGCAAACAGCTCCCGGTTGAACATATTCCGCGTTTCAACGGTCGACGGCAGCACCGAGACCACGTAATCCGCAGCCGCAAGCGTCGCCTGCAATCCGGCGCTTCCGGCATGGCAATCGACCCCCTCGAGGTTCTTCAGGCTGCGGCTCCAACCCGAGACCTGGAAGCCGTTGTCTACGAAACGCCGCGCCACCAGTTGGCCGATACGGCCGAGGCCAAGCACCGCCACCCTGGCGTCAGCGGCTCGCCGGGGCGGATAGGAAATCCACTGCGAACGCGCCTGCTGTTGGTGATACTGGCGCAGGTGACGCTGCTCCTGCAGCACGTAGGCGAGCGCGTACTCGGCCATCTCGGCCCCCGAAGTGTCGGTTTGCAGGCGCACAACCTGGATCGACTCCGGCAAGTCCTCGTCGGCGAGTAT
>JAACFA010000177.1 GCA_009937625.1 Gammaproteobacteria bacterium
GCCATCGGAATTACTTCTACCGGTAGCGGAAAACGGCCCAGCACATCGACCAGCTTGCTGTCGTCGGCGATGCAGACGAATTCCCGGCTGGCCGCGGCGACAATTTTTTCGCGCGTCAACGCGCCGCCGCCGCCCTTGATCAGCTGTAATTGTGCGTTCGATTCATCCGCCCCGTCCACGTACAGGTCGAGTTTGCCGATTTCGTTTAGATCGACCACCTTGATGCCGTGCCCGCGCAGGCGCTCGCTGGAAGCCTCGGAGCTCGAGACCGCGGCCTTGACCTGGCGCGCCATTTTGGCAGCAAGCAGATCGATAAAATGGTTGACGGTCGAGCCCGTGCCAACTCCGATTATCGAATCGGGTTTGACGTGATCGACGGCGGCCTCGGCGGCGATTCGCTTCTTATCTTCGGGGTTCATTGATTTACCTGTTGCTTCGCGTGCGATCAATTATGATAATCACCCGCAGGCAGCGCAAGGGATTGCGCTGTTTTGCTTTGGACAATATCACAACTAATCGAACTATCGGGCTATGCGTAAAGAAAAATTTCTAGAGAAAATACTGACCGCCAGGGTATACGACGTAGCTCGCGAAACGCCGTTGGATTTTATGCCAAAAATATCGGCGCGCTTCGACAGCAAGGTTTTTCTAAAGCGCGAAGACTTGCAGCCGGTTTTTTCATTCAAGTGCAGGGGCGCTTTCAATAAAATTTACCAGGAGCTGCAGGCCAATCCGGACCTGAAAGGCGTTATCACAGCGTCGGCGGGTAATCATGCGCAAGGTGTGGCGCTTGCTGCGAGAAAACTCCGTCTGAAAGCCACCATCGTCATGCCGACCACGACGCCCGACATCAAGGTGTCGGCGGTTCGGGCCTATGGCGCCAAGGCGGTGTTGTATGGCGAGAACTTCGATGCCGCCAAGGACTACTGTCTCAAGCTGGCTAAAAAAGAGAAGCTGGCTTTCATTCATCCGTTCGACGATTTTGACGTCATGGCGGGGCAGGGCACGATTGCGCACGAGTTGATACGTCAGCATCCGGGCAAGATCGACGCAATTTTCGTGGCGGTCGGCGGCGGCGGTCTGATTGCGGGTATCGCCGGTTTCATGAAAGCGGTCAAGCCCGAAACCAGGATTATCGGCGTCGAGCCTGATGACGCGGCCTGTTTTTACGAGGCGCGCAAGGCGGGCAGGCGGGTGGTCCTGAAGGAAGTCGGTATTTTTGCCGATGGCGTGGCGGTCAAGCAGGTCGGGAAAAAAACTTTCTCGATGATCAAGGACCTGGTCGATGACGTTATCCTGGTATCCACCGACCAGATATGTGCCGCGATCAAGGATACTTACGAAGATACTCGCGCTATCTGCGAGCCCGCGGGGGCCTTGTCGCTCGCCGGCATGAAGAAATATATCGAAACCCATGGCCTCGAGGGCGAGACCTATATCGCGATAAACTGCGGTGCCAACATGAATTTCGACCGCTTGCGACACGTGTCCGAACGCGCCGAGCTCGGTGAGGATCGCGAGGCTTTACTCGCGGTCGAGATTCCGGAACGTCCGGGCAGTTTCAAACGTCTGTGCCAGTTGATCGGCCATCGCTCGATTACCGAGTTCAACTATCGTTATTCCGATGCCACGGTCGCCCGCGTCTTTGCCGGTGTGCAGTTGACCCACGGCGTCGACGAAAAGAACAAGCTCATTGCCAGGCTGCAGGGAAAAGGTTACCGGGTCGTCGATATGACAGGCAACGAGGTCGCCAAGCTGCATACCCGCTATATGATCGGCGGGCACCCGGGCAGCAGCGTGAGCAACGAGCATCTCTATCGCTTCCAGTTTCCGGAAAAGCCGGGCGCTTTATTGGATTTCTTGGTGAAGGTGGGTAACCGCTGGAACATCAGCCTGTTCCATTACCGTAACCACGGCTCCAATTTCGGTCGTATCCTGATGGGTTTCCAGGTCGATCGCGGCGATCTGCGGGCCTTTAATGTATTCCTCAAGAGCCTCAAGATTCCCTATTGGGATGAGACCGACAACGAAGCCTACGAACTGTTTCTGCGGTAGCAGCCGGCGATTATGCGGCTTGCCATAAAGTTGTTTTAAGAATCCGGATGACAACGAATAAGTTCGAGGAGAGGATACCAACCACGGTGCCGTCGCAAATCTATCAACCTTGAACCAAAGGTTCAGGTGGGGTTATTGGCAACCCATCAGGCTTCCTGACTCGTCAGGCATGCACACCAGTGTTACACGAAAGTCCCCGAGATTGATAAATAGGCTCAAGGATTATGATGAATGCTAACGAACACCGTAGTCAGTATCAGGTGACTATGGCCCGAAACTGGTGAAAAGTAAAATATAAAATTCTAATAGCTTCGATAGCTATCAGATTTCGAGCTGTTTTGCCTGCTCGAGTACGCGCGAAATCTTGTGCTCCAGGTCCTTCAGGCGAGGCGGTAGCTCCTGGCCGAGTTCCTTGTCGACATTGCTGGTCCTGAGCAGGTCGTTGGCCATGTTGAGCGCGGTAATGACCGCGATGCGCTCCGAGCCCAGGACGTTACCGGAATCTCGCACCTCGCGCATCTTGCTGTCGAGAAACTTGGCGGATTCCAGCAGCGCCGACTGTTCGCCGGGCGGGCAGGCGACCTTGTAGTCCTTGTCGAGGATGGAAATATTGATTGGTTGGGGGTCTGTCATGAGCCTAGTTCGAGTGATCGCAGTCGGGAAATCATCGCCTCAACCCGGCTTCGAGCCAATTCGGTCTTTTCGATCAGTTGAGAACGCTCGCTAACCAGCTTGTCGGTTTGTTGTCTCAGGCTGGTATTTTCGTTTTTTAGAGAGCCGACGGTATTGATCAGCTCGTCGATACGTTGCTCGAGCTGTCTGAGGTCGTCTTCCGTGTATACGTTTTTATCTGAGGTCATAGTGCAATCATCGGGCCTTAAGTCGCGCAGGTCAACATGCAGTCGCTTTTTGCCGCAGGGTGCCAGTGCTAGAATGCAAAAATTATACGAATCTGCGAGTTTTCTACAATGCTCGATTTCGACCGGGTACAGATAGCGCTGGAGAACCTGGGCGCGACCACCGATGCGGCCGAGTCCCACGGTACCCTGTGCGCGCTGCTGCTGGATAACGCGGTATTCCCGACCTGGCTGAGCCACACGCTGGAAGCATTGCCCGATCAGGGTAACGTGCTGGCCGCGGAGCAGCTGGGTGTGCTCGAGGAGCTCTATCGGCTGACGCGCGAGCAGTTGCACGACGAAGAGCTGGGGCTGCAGCTGTTGTTGCCCGACGAGAGCGAGGACTTCGGTCTGCGTCTGCTCGGTTTGGCCGGCTGGTGCCAGGGATTTCTGTATGGCGTCGGCGTCGTTGGCGCCGGCAGCGATGATCGGCTGGATGCCGAGGCGCGCGAGTGTTTGTCAGACCTGCTCGAAATTAGTAAGCTCCGGCATGATGAGGAAAGCAGTGAAGAATCCGAGCTGCAGTTTGCGGAGATTGTCGAGCATGTGCGTATGTCGGCGCTGCTGTTGTACGAGACTCTTAATCCGTTGAAACCCGCGTCGACCGTGCATTGAAGCCATTGCGTGGGCAGTTTAACCGTTTCTCCGATGAGACAGGCGAACTGTCCCCTTGCATGATGTCGCCCCGCATACCAGGAGTATTATGAAGCCTGCCGAGTTCAAACGCCGTCGTCATCAGTTGATGAAGATGATGGGTAAGAATACGATCGCGATTCTGCCGTCGGCCTCCGAAATCATCCGCAATCGCGATGCCCATTTCCCGTTTCGTCAGGACAGCGATTTCCTCTACCTGACCGGTTTCAACGAGCCCGACGCGGTAATGGTGCTTATTCCGGGCCGCAAGCATGGCGAGTACATCCTTTTCTGCCGCGAAAAAAACCCGGAACAGGAAACCTGGAACGGTCGTCGTGCCGGCCAGGCAGGCGCGGTCGAAATTTATGGCGCCGACGACTCTTTCCCGATTGACGATATCGACGACATCCTGCCCGGTTTGCTCGAGGGCACCGACAGTATTTATTACACCATGGGCGGCTCTGCGGAGTTCGACAAGCGCCTGATCGGCTGGGTCAACCACATCAAGGCACAGTCGCGCGCCGGACTGCACGTGCCGTCCGAGTTCGTGTCGCTGGATTACATCCTGCACGACATGCGGTTGTTCAAGAGCCGCGAAGAGCTGCGCCTGATGCGCAAGGCGGCGGCGATCAACGTGCGCGCGCACAAGCGCGCGATGAAACTCTGTGCGCCGGGCAAGTATGAATACCAGATCGAAGCCGAGTTCGATCACGAGTACCGCAGCCATAACGCCAGTCACGCCTACTCGTCGATCGTCGGAGCCGGCGCCAACGGCTGTATCCTGCATTACACCGAAAACAGCGACGAGCTGCGCGATGGCGACCTGCTGTTGATCGATGCCGGTTGTGAAGTCGAGGGCTACGCCTCCGATGTTACCCGCACCTTTCCGATCAACGGCAAGTACTCGAAGACGCAGCGGGAGCTCTACGATCTCGTGCTCGCCGCGCATAACGCCGCGGTCAAAAAGGTCAAGCCCGGCAATCACTGGAACGATCCGCACAATGCCGCGGTGCGCGTCATTACCAAGGGCCTGGTCGAGCTGAAATTACTCAAGGGCAGCGTGCCGAAGTTGATTAAGGAGCAGGCCTATCGCAAGTTCTACATGCATCGCACCGGCCACTGGCTCGGACTCGACGTGCACGACGTCGGCGATTACAAGGTTGGCGACCAGTGGCGCCTGCTCGAACCCGGCATGGTAATGACGATCGAGCCCGGTATTTACATTCCGGCGAAAACCCGTGGTGTGCATCGCAGGTGGTGGGATATCGGCATTCGGATCGAGGACGACGTGCTCGTGACGCGCCAGGGCTACGAAATCCTGACCGATGCCCTGCCGCGCAAGGCCAGCGAAATCGAAGCCCTGATGGCGAGTTAGCGTTTATCGATGAAACCAAAGACGCGCGATATCGCGATTATCGGCGGCGGCCTGGTCGGGCTGTGCGCGGCCCTGGTAATGCAATACCCGGGGCGTCGCGTCAGCATCATCGAGGCGGCGGATCTGAGCAAACCTCAGCCCGGCGGTTTGAACTCACGTTCGATTGCGCTCGCCGCTAGCAGCATGCAGATCTTCAGGGCGCTTGGCATATCGTCGCAGGTCGAAGCAAGCGCCGCGCCAATCAGCAACATACATGTATCTTCGCGCGGACACTGGGGAGTAACTCGACTCAGGGCGGAAGATTACGAGCTCGATGCACTCGGTTACGTGATTGAAAACAATGCCCTTAGCCGGATTTTGCTGGAGGCGGTCGAGGCTTCCGAGCATATCGAACTCGAGGACAAGGCCAGTTTCGAGTCGATTGCGCAGGCGAGCAGGGTCGAAATCGGGTACCGCAGGCGCGATCGGTTAAAACGGCTTGACGCCGACCTGGCGCTGATCGCCGACGGGGCTCGCTCGCAGGCCCGTGACGCACTCGGTATCGGGCATCGGATCATCGACTATGACCAGGCCGTGGTTATCTGTAATGTGGAAGTCAGCCGGCCGAGGCCGGATTCCGCCTTCGAACGATTCACCACCCAGGGGCCTTTGGCTATGCTGCCGCTGGGGGGCAAGAAGTATGCCTGCGTATGGACTCTCGCACAGGATCGTGCGGCCGAGATTTGCGCGCTCGACGAGCCGGGATTCTGCGCGCAATTGCAGGATTTTTTCGGGCACCGGCTGGGCCTGGTCGAGCGCGCCGGGGACCGGTTCTCGTTACCGATCCAGCGCACCTGCGCCGATGCACTGCAACAGTTGAGGTGCCTGTTGATCGGTAATGCGGCAAATGCTCTGCATCCGGTTGCCGGGCAAAGTTTCAACCTGGCCTTGCGCGATATTGCCGTGCTCTATGAACTGCTGGCGGAACAGGATCTGGCGCAGTTCGACGATGCGGCGATCGAGGCTATCGCGCATCAATACGAAACCCGGCGCTCGCGCGAACAACGGAAGGTGATTCGCTACGGTGACGGGCTGGTCACGCTGTTCTCCAATGAACTGCCATTGTTCGACCAGCTACGCGCTGCCGGACTGGGCGTGCTCGATATACTGCCGGCGCTAAAGGCCCAGGCCGCGTATGCCGGAATGGGCATGACCTTCGGCGGTAACCG
>JAACFA010000178.1 GCA_009937625.1 Gammaproteobacteria bacterium
CGGGCGCAATCCGCACCGGTGATGAAGTCATCTTTACGCGCGCCGTGCTGGTCGCCGATCTGAAGCCGGAGGAATCCGTGAGGGTGCAGCAGCGGGGCATAGGCGATAGCCGGATGCTCGGTTGCGGTCTGTTCGTGCCGCATAAGGGAATAGATGCGGTGTATGAAATTCAGGAATAGTTTAATTAATCATTGAGAAATTGTTGAGGTTAGAAGCATGAGTATTAGTGTCGATGGCGCCGAGATTCCTACCACTGACACGGGATTTCTGGAAAATATCGAAGACTGGTCGACGGCGGTTGCCGAGGTCATCGCGGCCGAGGACAAACTGGAGCTTAGTGAGCGTCACTGGGATCTGATCAATCATCTGCGCGATGAATACATCAACAACGGCGGCAATCAGCCGAACACCCGCAACCTGGTCAAGGCGATGTCCAGGCTCTGGGGTGACAAGTCGGTCAATGCAAAAACCCTGTATGATTTGTTCCCGGGCGATCCCAGCAAACAGGGCGGCAGAATTGCAGGATTGCCGGAAAGCCGCAGAAAGGGCGGTTACTAGAATTTACGGCAACGAATTAAACAAACTGAGGAATACCGAATGAGTGAGAAACAGGAAATCATCAAGCAGATGCTCGAGATGCAGCGCAAGTTCATCGACCTGGAGCAAAAGGGTGAGTTTTCAGCCGAGGAGTATTACGACAGCGACGGCGAAACGGACCTGGCCAGGTTCAAGCGGACATACGACGAGCTGGCGATCAAGCTGGTCGACATGGCGCACGAGGAAAAAGGTTCCCACCGCTAGGCCGTTTCAGACCTCGGCCCACATTCGAAACAGGTTGGCATAGCAGAGCTCGACGCGTTTGAAGGCGGGATTGTCGTCTTCCAGCGCGAGCGACTCCCTGGCCTGATCCAGTTGTACCAGGATTTCACGCTGATCGGCGCGCCGAATGTAGCTCTGGACCCAGGTTACCGCAACCAGGCGTTCGCCCGCGGTGACCGGTTTTACCGAGTGGTAACTGGTCGAGGGATAGAGGATGGCGTGCCCGGCCGGCAGCTTGATTTCGCTGCTGCCCTGGGACGATTCGATACAGAGTTCGCCACCCTCGTACTCGTCCGGCGGGTTCAGAAAGATACTGATCGATATGTCGGAGCGATACCTCGAGTCCATGGGCCCCATTACCGGGTCGTCGATATGGCCGCCATACTCCATGCCGCTGGTGTAACGCGCGTAGATCGGCGCGCAGATTCTCGCCGGCATCGCGGTTTGCAGGTAAAGCGGATGTTGCACCAGTTGGGTCATGACGACATTGTTCAGGGCGTCGAAGGTATCCTGCGTCGGCGCCAGTTCCTGGTTGTTTTTGCTGGCCCGGGCATGTTTACCGGCGCTCAGCCTGCCGTCGACGAAGCTACCCTGGCGCAGGACCGAGCACACGGCTTCGAGCTGGGTGGAATTGAGCAAGTCAGGAATTTTTACAAGCATAGTTTAGGGATTGCCGCATGAATATAAATGTCGAGTTCGATGATAAGAGTTATGCGCTTGATGTGCCAGACGCTCTGGTTGCCGAGGCCGCCGATTTTTTCGAAAAAATGGATGCCGATATGGATTGCGGCTGGCAGATGAGCCGCTGGTGGGTGCCGGACCCCGATCTTACCCAGCGCTGCCAGATTGCCGCCGATAAACTGCTAACCGCGATGCAGCAGGAGAACACCGAGGCTGCCATGCTGATGTGTGCCTATATCCTCAAGAAGAAGCCGGGCACGAGGCGTATTTCTATCAACACCGACGGTGAAATCCAGGGCACCGAATTTCACGACGAGTAGGCCTTCATCGGTCAGCTGCCGCGTTGGGGACAGGATCAACCTGGCCAGAGGGCTTTGGCCAGCCCGTATATCAGCAGCGCGAAGCCGGGAAATACCGTTAAGGTACCCAGTGCATACGAAACGAACACCGTGCGGTTGGCGAAGCTACCCTCGAGCCTCAAGCCGCGGTCACCGCATACTGCCCGGACGCCCATCGCGAGCATCGAGGTCCAGACGAAGAAGATGATGAGCCAGGCGGAGATTGTCGCCAATTCCAGCGATAATGCGGGCCGTTCGATTAGCGCCGCTAGCGCCAGCAGCATCACGCCCCGTCCGGTTCCACCCGCATGCAGCAGGTGCCATGCGGCCTGGTCCTTGTGGTTCAGAATAGCCAGGTAGAGAAACAGGCCGGCGAACAGGCTGACGGTCAGCACCAGTGCACCGTTGAGCGCCAGAATTATAACCAGTTGATCCATGTCGCTTCGCCTCGACGGTTACCCGAAGCGCCGAATATAACGCGATCCGTTGTTGGTTTAAACGACCACCGTCGACGTGGATGCCGCTCAGGCGAATACGACCCAGGTGGTCGCGATATACTTGTGCCCGGATTCCAGGGTTTTGCCGCGATGCAGGTGGGTCCAGAAGGGCGGGAATAACACCAGCTTGCCGGCCTCGGGCGTGATCGCGACCTGCTGATATTGGAACTCGGTTTCACCGCCTTGGCTGTCGAGACTGTTCAGGTACCAGACCGCGACCAGCTGGCGCATCGCAAACTCGTGGCTGCCGCCGTCGATATGCCAGTGGTAGAATTCGCCCGCGTCGGTGCGCTGAATGGCGTAGCCATTGTCCTTGAAGGGTCCGGCGAAGAACGGGAACGACTGTTTAAACTCGGCCAGCGCCTGGCTGAGCGAGCGGAATAGTTCGCGATCGAGATCCTGCCAGTGCGGTTTACCGCTCAATACCAGGTCGGTGGAACGCTTGATCGAATCGTCGAAATCCACGGTTTGTCCGATGCGTCCGGGATATTGCTCATCGGCGTGGCGCTCGAAGCGATCGATCATTTCGGCACAGACATCCAGCGGCAGGGCCTGTTGTTGGGTAAAAATAAAGCTACCCGGTTTGACCTCGAAGATTGTTTTTTCCATGAAGCAGCAGGTTAGTCCTAAAACCTGAAATTTAACCGGTTCGCCGCGCCGCGAATATACCCAAGTTGGATAGAGTTTCGACTTTCAAATGGCGGTATGATGCGCGCTTCAGGTTTTGATAAGTTTATATTTTTCAGCAGTTTGGAGGGAAATTAGATGAAGCCAGGATTAATATCAGTGATCGTACTGCTAGTGGCCGCGGTAACGCTGGCGGCGCCCGTGCATGCGACTAACTCCGATGTCGCCAAGGAAAAGCGCTGGGCCGAGCAGGTCATCGACAGCTTGCTGGACGGTGACGAACTGTGGCTCGATGACGGTGGCGGACACGAATTTCTGGGTATCCTGACCGAAGGCGACGCCAGTTCGGGGCGCGCGGTCATTCTGGTGCACGGTATTGGCGTGCATCCGAACTGGCCCGACGTTATTTTTCCGTTGCGGGAGGCGCTGTTGGAGAACGACATCACGTCGTTGTCTATCCAGATGCCGATCCTGGCGAACGAGGCAACGGATGCGGAATACAGCAACCTTTACAAGGAGGTCCCTGGACGTCTGCAGGCCGCGGTCGATTTCCTGAAAGACTCCGGATATTCCAAGATCGATATCGTCGGTCACAGTATGGGTGCGAGGATGGCGACCTATTATCTCGCACAGGCAAGCACCGACGGCGTTAACTCGGCCGTGTTCATCGGCCTCGGCAATAGTAGCAGCGGATCATGGCCGGAAAGTATCGATGCGCTTGCACGCCTGCGCGTGCCGGTGCTGGACCTGTACGGCGGCAAGGATCTCGATACGGTGCTGAACACGGTGCAGGATCGCGCCAACTCGGGACAAAAGAACGAATCCGGAATTTATCAGCAAACCCGGGTGGAACAGGCCAATCATTTCTTCCAGGGACACGAAGACGAACTCAAGAGCATCGTCATCGGCTGGCTGGATCAGTATTAGCGAATTCGAAAATATAGTGTTTCACGCATGGTAAGAGTCAAGAAACGCTGGAATCAGCAGGGCGCTCCGAGAACGCTGGCGCAGATGGCGAATGCCATCGGTTCCACGATCTGGAAACTGGCGGCCGAAGTCGTGCTCAACCTCGAGAATGAAAACTTCGAGACCGACACCCAGGCGCAGCGAATCGATATCATGGAGGAAGTCGTGTGCTACCTGGTGCACCTGTGCGACCGCTGGGTTTACCCGCAGGCAGACCAGCAGCAACGTGCCGAGTTCATTTCGGCGCTGGTCAGGGATATGGCGCGTATGCTCGAAGACAGCCGTGTCGACGTGCAGGGTGACGGCGAATACCAGTCCGCGTTTTTCGAAAAGGTTAACCAGCGTTCCGGGGATTATGCGGGTTACAGTTTCGACGAGGAGGAGGGCGGCAGTTTCGCGATGCGCTGCCGTCTGGGTGATCGCGTGCAGGCCGCGATGGGCGAGCGTGACAAGCGCTGGATCCCTGATTACATGGTCGGCAGGGAGGCGCCGGAAATAGAAGCCGCCCTGGGGCGATCGCTGACAGGGCTGGTGTCTTTCAGTGATTCCGGGTCAGGGTAATAACTTCAATTCCCGGTCAGGTGATTAACACTCTGACCCTGGGGCCAGGGATGAGAGCAATTTTATGAGATCCCCGCTTGCGCGGGGATGACGGTAATTTGCGCGCGGGGATGACGGTAATTTGCGCGCGGGGATGACGGTAATTTGCGCGCGGGGATGACGGTAATTTGCGCGCGGGGATGACAATCCTGTGAATGACAACCCGTTCTAGCTGGCGACCCAGTTAGAGAAATTCTCGGTGGATTTGGCGCTGCCGTCTTCGTAGCCCGCCTCGTATGCCTCGGTAAGGCGCTGTTCTTCGCGCATCGGGTGACCCAGAAACCCGCCCTGCCAGCCGAGCACGTACTCTTCCTGTACCTTCATTTCTTCCATCTTGGTGATTGCGTCTCGATAAGCCTGGTTCATCAAAAACTCCCGTGTTTCAAATTAATACAGTTCAATTCAGATTAACAAATTTGGTTGGTAGCCGGTATATCCCAAATAGCACCCTGCTCATACCACCTGGCGTCGATACGTAAACTGCAGCCGCGGCAGAAGATGCCGGCCGCGCTAGTCGTCCTCGCGCATCATCAGGTAATACTGGTATTTCATCGTCGCGGCGCTGCCGGCGATAATCGACAGGATCGTCAGAATCGAGCCCAGCGCCAGGGTGGAAACCCCGGAAATGCCCTGCCCGATCGTGCAACCCATCGCCAGCACGCCGCCGATGCCCATCAGCACGGCGCCAGCCGCGTGCATGAAGAAATCGTTCCAGGACACGAACCACTCGATCCTGATCTTGCGGAAGATGAGCGTGTAAAGGAACGAACCGAACACGACGCCCGCAATGGTGGCAACGCCGAAGGTCAGAAAGGTCGCGGCAAAGCTTTCTTTCAGATATTGCACGATATGGCCGCTGGGGCCGATGAAGGTGAGCGATTGCGCGCCGGTGAAGAAGGGTGGTTCGTCCATGAATTCGAGCTCTTCCATCAGCGCCTGTCCGGCGCCGCCCGCGGTGACGTACCAGGCGATAACGATCAGCGCGCCGATGACCAGGCCGGCGCCGACCAGTTCCAGGTTTTGACGGAAATCACCTGCGCGCAGAATCCAGAACAACAGCGGCAGGCCCGCCAGCAGCGCGATGATCAGGCCGTGGGTCGGCCCCCATTCGACGCCGGCCAGCCCGAACACCACCGCCGCGATATCCTGGCTGGGGATGTCCTGTAGCGAAAAGTCGATACTGAGCGGCAGCATCCACTGCAGGAAGCCGTTGTAGCTCAGGTTGGTAAACAGCATCCACCAGGCGCAAATGCCCATGATGATCAGCACCACCAGCGATTTCATGTTGCCCTCGCCGAGGCGCACCAGGGTCTTGTTGCCGCAACCGCTGGCAAGCGTCATGCCGACGCCGAACATCAGGCCGCCGAGCAAATGGCGTAACCAGATGAAGTTTGCGGTTCGGTAAGGCGGATTCGAAGTTTCGTTGCTGGTGGTCAGGGACAGGTCGATACTGCCCGTGTACTCCAGGATGCCGACTCCGAGTATCGCGGTCACGACCGCCAGCATCCATGACCGCATGCGATTCAAATCGCCCATGTTGATCCAGTCGGAAACCGCCCCCATGGTGCAGAAATTTGCCTTGTTGGCGATGCCGCCGAATACCAGCGACAGGCCAAAAGCCCAGAGTAG
>JAACFA010000179.1 GCA_009937625.1 Gammaproteobacteria bacterium
CGCGCGCGTTTCTTGTCGTCCGACTTGACGATGGTCCACGGCGCGTCGGCGGTGTCGGTATAAAAGAACATCGCTTCCTTGGCCTCGGTGTAGTCGTCCCATTTGTCGATCGAGGCCTGATCGATCGGTGACAGTTTCCATTGTTTGAGCGGATCGTTCTTGCGTGACTCGAAGCGACGACGTTGCTCTTCCTGGGTCACCGAGAACCAGTATTTGAACAACAGTATGCCGGAGCGCACCAGCATGCGCTCGATCTCCGGGCACTGGCGCATGAATTCGAGATAGGCGCCGGGATCGCAAAAACCCATGACGCGTTCGACGCCGGCGCGGTTGTACCACGAACGGTCGAGCAGGACGATTTCGCCGGCCGAGGGCAGGTGATTGATATAGCGCTGGAAATACCATTGCGTCTGTTCGGCAACCGTCGGCTTCTCCAGTGCCACGACGCGCGCGCCCCGCGGGTTGAGATGTTCCATGAAACGTTTGATCGCGCCACCCTTGCCGGCGGCGTCGCGGCCCTCGAACAGGATAACAACCTTCTTGCCGGTCTCTTTTACCCATTTCTGGACCTTGAGTAATTCGACCTGCAGTCGCGCTTTCTCCTTTTCATATTCCGCCCTTCCGATCTTGTCGGTATAGGGGTACATCCCGGTTTCGAAGCGGCGGATTACGTCCATGCGGTCGATTTCATGCCTGGCGATGCTTTCGTCTTCCATCGACGGGGTTTCGAACTCGGAATTTTCTCCAGCTTCGGGGACGGCGACAATGTCCGGATTAGTAGTGTCGTTCATAATGATACAAGTTGATTTTATTCGAAAAAGTATATCACCCCGCCAGAGATAAGCCATGTTGAAGAAAGGGCCGGTTTGATACAGATCAAGCAATTTTCCCGGGGCCAAAGCTTGAGACGTGTTCATTGCGCGATTTTTCGGTTGCCGTATCGAGTCAAACCGCTTGGGGTATAATGCGCGCATGCCGATGAATCCCGAACAACTGGTGCAAAAATTGTCCACGGCCTTAGTCGATGCCGGTTGCAGGGTTTGCACCGCCGAGTCCTGTACCGGCGGATTGATTGCGAAAACCTGCACCGACCTGGCGGGCAGTTCGGACTGGTTCGAACGCGGATTCGTAACCTATAGCAACGCTGCCAAGAGCGAGATGCTGGCGGTGCCGCCGACCGTCATCGAGGACTATGGCGCGGTCAGCGAACCGGTGGCGGCGGCGATGGCGAGCGGAGCCTTGCGTCACAGCCATGCCGACTATGCGATCGCGGTTACCGGTGTTGCCGGCCCCGGCGGCGGCAGCGCGGAAAAGCCGGTGGGCTCGGTATGGATTGCGGTAGCTTCTTCCGAGCAGCTGATATCGAAACTGTTTCAGTTCGACGGCGATCGCGCGGCGGTACGTGACGCGACCCTGAACGCCGCGCTCGAGCTGTTGCTTGATATGATGAATTCCGGCTAGCTTGGATTAAAGCTGGCCGTCAGGCGTTCTCCGAATCGCGAACCGGGTGAACACCGGGCCGACGATTTCAAAAATTACCGTAGAAGCGATAACCACCGGCAGCATGACCTGGCGGTACTCGGGAAATTGGTTCGACGCCACCAGCGCCATGCCGATGGCGACCCCGGCCTGTGGCAACAGCGCAACCCCGATCCAGTTTCGATTGATCGAATCTGCCCGGCTCAGCATACCCCCGATCCAGGCGCCCAGGTATTTGCCCAGGGTGCGGCACAGGATGTAAACAACGCCGATCACGCCGACCGCCGCGAGCGCGTCGATTTCCAGCGATGCGCCGGCCAGCACGAAAAACACCACCATGAAGAGCGACTCGATGCCTTCGATGGCGTGAAACGGGTAATCGTGATGCCGCGCCAGGTTGGCGATGACGGCACCCATGACGATCGAGGCGACCAGGTAGGAGACGTCGAGCCACATCGCCAGCCCGCCGCACAAAAATACGATGCCAAGCGCTTCGGACAGCACCGGCTTGCCGGGTTTAACGCGGCCTGTCAGGTAAGCAGCTGGCAGGCCGATCACCACCCCGAGCAGCACCGCGCCCAGGAGTTCCTGCACCACCAGCATGGTGAAGCTGTTGTCGCCTGCCACGCCGTTGAGCGAGGTCACGATAGCCATGCCGACGCCAAACAGCAGTAGCGCCCAGACGTCGTCCAGCACCACGATCATCAGCAGCAATTCGCTGAAGCGGTTTTTGACCCCCGACTCGTCGACCACGTCGAACACCGCGGCCGGCGCCGTGGCAGCGGCGAAACATCCCAGCAGTACCGCGATCTCGATCTCAATCCCCAGCGCCAGCATGCCGAGGCATACGATGCTGGCCGGAATCACGGCGGCGCTGAACGAAATCGCAAACGACTTGACGCTATGATCGCGTAGCGAACTCGCGGTCAGCTTGCCGCCCAGCAGGAAACCGACCATCAGCAGGGTAATATCGGCGATCAGTTCGAAGCGATCGCTAAACAGATTTGGGATCAGGTCGAGCGAACCCTCGCCGATTACGACTCCGAATATCAGCAACAGCGTGGCGCGCGGCAGAAAACTGCGCTGGGCGACGGTCGAAAACAGCAATCCGACCAGCAGAATAATCCCCAGCGTCAGCAGGAATTGCGACGAGATATTGATGGTGCCCTGGTCCATGGCTTCGTTAGCTTGCCTTGCGCACCCGGCACAAATGGGTTTTCAGGTTGGCCTGCTGCGATATCGGATCCAGCCGGATGCCGGTCAGGTGATTGACGCTCGAACTCGGGTGATAGGGTTGCTGCTCGTCCCAGCCGATCGGAACGAAAATGCAGCTGGGGCGGATACCGCGGTGCAGCCAGGCGCGGGCGACGATGCTGCCGTTAACCGTTTCGATAGCGACCTGGTCGCCGTCTTCGATGCCGATGTCGGCGGCCTTTTTGGGATGAATCTGGCAGTACAGCTCGGGCCACATTTCCTGCGCCTGCCAGAAGTAGTGAGTCCACGAGTGGAAGTGAGGCGCCGGTGGGCGGCCGGTGACGAGCTCGGTATCGAAGGCGGCATCGCGGTTGAAGCGCTCGTTGACGATCTGCCCGGGGTAGACCAGGGTCTCACGGTCGAAGAAACTGGAAGCGACCGGCGTATCGCCGTACTTGATATACGGCAGGCTCACCAGCTGTTCGGCCTCGGTGTAAAATTCGGGTAACGCCGCCAGCCCCATGGCTTCGAATTTTCGGTCCTGCTCGGGCGTCCAGAATTCGAGCTTGCCGCTGGGCGTCGGATAATCCAGGTTCGCCGCGGGGTCCCGGCGCATCGCTTCGGTGACGTATACCGGGTCCAGTTCCCCGTTTTTAGCCTCGAAGTAGGGCAGCCTCACGGTGCGGTTCGGCAGGCTGGTGAGTCGTTCGGTGGTGGCAGCGGCAAGATCCGGCGTTGCCGCGACCAGCACCTCGTCCCACAGCTTGCGCGGGTCCTTGTAGTCGTCCTTCAGCAGGTCGTCGAATCCGAACCTCTTACCGAGTTCGATCCAGAACCAGTGATCCGATCTGGCGTCGCCGGGAGGGTCGATCAAGCGGTCGTTCCAGACGATACGGCGATCCTCGGCAAAGCGGGTGGTGCCGCCCTTCTCGATTCCACTGGCCATCGGCAGCACGTAGTCGGCGTAGCGCGAGGTGGCGTTCTTGAACAATTCCAGGTGCACCACCAGATCCAGTTCCTGCAGCGCGCGGCGTACGCGGTTCTGATTCGGCCACTGCGCCAGCGGGTTGTTGCCCGTGATCAGGGCCTTGAGCGGGTAGGGCTTGCCCTCGAGCATGGACAGCATCCAGTCTGACGGGCTTTTGCCGATACCGGCCCGCGTCCAGGGTCTGCGTTCCCTGGGCAAGCGTGGCGCCTGCCAGTTCATTTCCGACGAGACGTTGAAGTAACCGCCGCCGCGGCGCCCCCAGTTGCCGGTGATGGCGGCGATGAACATGAAGATGCGGTTGGTTTGCACCGAATTGGTATGCTGATTGATGCCGCGGCTCAGAAAAATCATGCAGCCGTCGGCGGCGGCGATGGTTTTTGCCAGCATTTCGATCTGCTCTACCGCGAGATCGGTCACCCGGGCCGCCCAGTCGAGGTTGTACTCCTGGTCCACGACGAAATCTCGCCATTCACGCCAGCCGACGACCCAGCGTTCGCAAAATTCCTGGTCTTGCAGGTCGTTGGTAAACAGGTAATGAATAATACCGAGCCCCAGCGCCATATCGGTGCCGGAGCGAATCGGCAGCCAGGCATCGGCCTTGCTTGCGGTGGCGGTCAACCGCGGGTCGACCACGATCATGCGAGCGTCGTTTTTTAGACGCCAGTCGTTGACCATGCCGAAATTGACCGGGCGGGTTTCGGCCTGGTTGTCGCCGATATAGATGTAAGCTTCGGCGCTGCCGATGTCTTCCTCGGTATAGACGTTGGCCATGACCCCGGTGCCCTGGGTCAGGCCGAGCGCAACGCCCTTGCCGAGGTCGCAATAGGGCTCGGTAGCGGCGACATTGGGGGTGCCCCAGAGGCGCGCAAACATCGGAATCGCACCGATGATATTGAGCACGCCGGTGCGCGAACCGGACTGGATCGCGAGCGCCTCGCTGCCGTACTGCTTGCGTACGTCAGCCAGTTTTCGCGCGATCTCGGAAAGCGCCTGTTCCCAGCTGATTTCCCTGAACTTGTCGCTACCGCGTTTGCCGACGCGCTTAAGCGGCGTCGTCAGCCGATGCGGGTTGTTGTACATCTGCAGCGTCATCTGCGACTTGGGGCAGATCCGGCCCTGGAACACGGGATCCTCGTCGTTGCCGTAAATGTTGACCACCTTGTCGCCGCGCAGGTGGTACTTGATCGGGCAACCGTTGAAGCAGATGTTGCACCCTCCAGGCACGATACGTTCTTCCTGTTCGAGCAGCTCCGATTTCTCCGACCTGCGGTAGGTACCGCGCGCGGCCTCGGATCTTAGCGCTATCCTGCTCTGATGATCGCGCATCAACGCCGGCGTGCTGCGCTGTGGCAGCGCATCCGCGTTGGCGCTCTGGTCACGCGGCCGGCGCAGGTAGATCGTTGCCGGTTGTTGCAGGAAGTGATCGGTGTCGAGAATCTCGCGGCCGTCCTGCCGGGCCTGCTCGAGCAGCGCGGCGCGGTTATCGAAGGTAATCGCGCGCGTCGGGCAGACCATGGCGCAGGCCGGCCCCAGGTCGCGCGACCGGCGCTCCGCGCAGAGGTCGCACTTGACCGCGTGATGCTGCTCGGCGTTGTAACCGATGGCGCCGTAGGGGCAGGCCAGGGCGCATTCACCGCAGCCGGTGCAGCGGTTTTCGTTCACCGCCACCACGCCGGTAACCGGATCCTTGGAAATTGCCTTGGGATAAACCGGGCAGGCGCGCAGGCAGGCGGGGCGCTCGCACTGTTGACAGGTGACGGTCAGGAAATCCAGCCGTGGTAGCGAGTCCTGGTCGTCTTGCTGTTGCTCGTCGAACCACATCACGCGGTTGCGGTAACTGTTGGGGCCGAGCGCATTGGTTTGCTTGCAGGCGGCTTCGCAGCTCTTGCAGCCGGTACAGCGTTCCAGGTCGATCATCAATGCCAGCTGGGTACTCGGGTCCGTCATGGCTCAGCCTCCCCAGGCGGTGATGTGCCACCAGTCGATGGGCTCGCCGCCCGCGGCGTAGCCGGCGAAGAACAGCACCACGATGACGTGTGCCAGCAGGCCCAGGTAGAATCCGAGCGCGAACAGCATGTGGATACGCCGCGACCAGCCGAGTTCCTTGCCGGCGCTGCTGCGTGCCCCGACCATGCGCGCCTCGCGCTCGGCCAGCAATTGATAGCGCAGGCTTGACAGCGGGCGCCGTAACCAGTGCTGCAACGCGGGCGAGAACAGGGCCTCTTCGCCCGCGGGATCCAGCGTTCGCAACAGGCTTGTCTTGGCGTCGATCACCTGTTGCAACGCGGTCTTGTCCAGCCCCTGCGGTGCACTGAAACCTGTCGGCAGACTGCTGCGGGCAAACAGCAGGCTGAAGCCGCGTGAAAATATGACGCGCAGCAGGCTGCCCTGCAGGATCAACAATGCCAGCAACAGCAGCACCAGGCCCGGCGGCGTCAGCCAGTCGCCGGCAGCGACGTGCACGAAAATCAGGGTGC
>JAACFA010000180.1 GCA_009937625.1 Gammaproteobacteria bacterium
GAAAATTCTGGTCTATAGTTAAAGAACTTCTTGTTTAATAAGCGAAAGAAGACCAATGGTACGAAGTTCGGAGGTGCCCATGCGTTTTGAATCGGACCAACTGCCCATTACGGAAACATCTCTTTCCTGCTACTTCAGCAAGCGCCTGAAACGCTACGCCAGGCGTTTTCGACCACCCCCCCATGAAGATACCTGCTGGTACCTGGGCAGCCTGCTGGAACGCCTGGGCCGCAGCGAACAGTTGTTCACCTATCAGGACGAGCGCATGACTATCAGGCCACTGGCCTTGCTATACAGTGACGCTATCGAGGCGAGTAACGATCGGGAGCGTTGCCTGATGCTGCAGCAGCTGGGAGACATGGCGCTATTTCTCGGGGCCCTGTTCCCGGAAAGATTTGCCCGCCACGGGCTCCAGCCGGGCTATTTCATCGGCATGGGCGGCAGTGCCTACGACTATCTTGCCGACAACGCCAGTTCCAACCGCCACATCTTCGCTGAAATGGCCCGGACCTTTACCCGCATGCTGGAAATGGTAGCGAACGCCTGCTCGCGCACTCAGCGCATGACCACCGAGGGGGTGCTGGCGCTGTACCAGCGATGGTTGACCTCGCGGGATCCGGCCATCGCCAGTCAGTTGCAGGCATTGGGAATCAAACTGGAAGAGAGCGAGAAGCTACAGTGAGCCTCGAGCGGCCGTGTTGAAGCTTTGAGTTGAACTTGTTGACCCCGAACCTGGTCTATGGCGTACTATTTATTATTCTGATCGGTTGTCTAATCGGCCTGATGCCCGGACTGCGAATTTACCGGTACTCACTGGTCGACGGCTTGCCGATTCGTGTCTTAATTTAAACGAAAAAAATGGAAATGATTAAACCCGCTTACCTGGCCACCATAACCCTGATTGGGGCCCTGTCGCTCAATGGCGGCGCCTTCGCTGCCGAGCCGCGCGAGGTTACCTGGGACGACCTGGTGCCGGCCGAGGCGGAGTTCGATGACGCTTTTACCAGGCTGGACGAAGATACGCTGTTCGAACTGAGTATGGTCGCGAATGTTCGGGACCGGATCGAGTCCGGTCAGGAAGTCGACGAAAAGACGCTTGCCAGCTACCGTGAGCGGGTCGAGACCCTCGAAGGCGACGGCGTCGATGTCGACGGCCTGATTGCAATGCGTGACCAGGTCGCCAAGGAGCGCGTCGCCAAGACCTACCTTGCCAACGAAGAGCTGGACGGCAAACCCGTGAGGATCCCGGGCTACCTGCTACCGCTTGAATTCGACGGCGACAAGGTCAGTGAATTTCTATTGGTGCCCTATGTCGGTGCCTGTATTCACACTCCGCCGCCGCCGCCGAACCAGATCGTGCACGTCAAGACCAAAGAGGCATACGCCACCGACGGCGGCCTTTATACGCCGGTCTGGGTCAACGGTTTGATGAAAGCCGAGCAGGTTCAGTCCAGCCTGAGTTTTGTCGACGGCGCGTCGGACATCCCCAGCGCCTATGCGCTCGAGGCGATATCCGTCGAACCATACGAGTAATCCCCGCACCCTGTCATCCCGATACGTCGGACCGTCGCGTAAGCGGTGATGCTGCGCCAGTGCTGCGGTAAGAGATTCCAGGATGCCGGATAGCAGGAAAAACTGCTTCCCGTCATTTCGACAAAAGCCGGAATCTATCGTCGTGCTCCCTGCTTAAACAGCCGGCGGTAGCGCTAACGGTTCGGTAAAGCGAATGATTTGCTCGCTGCCATCCGCGGCGCGAACCTCGAGGCTGTTCACCCCGTCGCCGCCATCGCCGACAAATATTTGTTGCGGTGAATGGATGACATGCTCGATTTCATCGGTACTGATGACGAAGGAATCGTCTTTGCTATCGTAGGTGAGGCCGTTGAGCGACAGCCTATCCACTTCGATCTGTGCGCCCAGTTCAAGACTGTCGATTTCGATCTGGATCAGTTTGCCCTGCAACGCCCGGGAGACCCGGTCGAAAAAGTCCTGCCAGTTTTCTCGGGCGATTTCTCTGGTCCGCATGGTCATACTCCTGCCTTGGCTCGGCAATGCAATTAATCCCTGAATTTTAAATAAGATGAATCAGGCGAAGTTGATGATCGTCAAGCGAACGATTCATTCCGCTTATAAGATGGGCCTGTCATGATAGCGACGTTGGGGAATTGATGCGTATTGTCATCGCTCTGGGCGGTAATGCGTTGCTGCATCGCGGCGAGGCGCTGAGTGCCGAGAATCAGCGAACGAACGTAAAAATCGCGGCGGCGGCGCTGGCGCCGCTCGCGCTCGAGCATCAACTGGTAATCACGCATGGCAACGGCCCGCAGGTCGGCTTGCTCGCGTTACAGTATTCGGCGCACAAGGAAGGCGTGCATTACCCGCTGGATATCCTCGATGCCGAAAGCGAGGGCATGATCGGCTACCTGGTCGAACAGGAGTTGAGTAATCTGCTGCCGGCAGGCCATCGTTGCGCGACCCTGTTGACCCAGACCGAGGTCGATCCCAATGACCCGGCGTTTCAGAATCCGACCAAACCCATTGGCCCGGTGTACGATCGCACCGAGGCCCGGCGGCTAGCTGTCCAGCGCGGCTGGAGCATTGCCCCCGACGGCGAATTTTTTCGGCGCGTGGTGCCGTCACCGCGCCCGCGACAAATACTCGAGATGGGTGTTATCGAATTGCTGGTCGAGCGGCAGGTGACGGTGATTTGTGCGGGCGGGGGCGGCATTCCCGTGGTGCGCCGCAAGGATGGGCAAATAATTGGCGTCGAGGCAGTGATCGACAAGGACTTCGCAAGTGCGCTGCTTGCCCGCGAGCTGGGGGCAGACGCGCTCGTCATGTTGACCGACGTCGAGGCCGTCTACCAGGGCTGGGGCGAAGCGGACGCGCGGGCGTTGCGCCGAGTATCGGCCGGGGAGTTACGCCAGCTTAAGTTCGTGCCGGGTTCTATGGGACCGAAGGTTGCCGCGGCCTGCGAGTTTGTCGAACAAGCCGGAGGGCTTGCCGGGATCGGGCAGCTGAAAGACGCAAGCGCGCTGCTAAGCGGCGAGGCCGGCACCTTGATAACGCAGGATGCGAGCGACACGCTGTGGTGGGATTAGTTATCTTTCGTCACGCCTACCAGAGTCATCAACGTTCCGACGTCATCCCCGCGCAAGCGGGAATCTTTCAATCACTGTATTCCATTTGTTTAAAGATCCCCGCTTGCGCGGGGATGACCTTCGGTGACCACTTACCCCTGGCCTAGCGCGGCGGGCCGACCTGTCGGAATGACCCGGTAAAGGCAGGCGTCACTCTAATCAGCATAACTGTTTTTGCTCGAGGAACGCTTCGAGCAGTGCGCCTAAACCCGGTTCGCCGACTTCGGCAAACTCGTAGTCCGCGCGCACGACGGGCTTGTCGATCTCGATAAGAGCGCCGATGTCGCAGGGTGTCGCCGCGATCACCACCTCTGCGTCGGCCGCGTTGATGGTTTTACGCAACGCCTGGAGTTGTTCGGGGTGATAACCCATCGCGGGTAATACGTCACCGATGTGGGGAAAACGTTTGTAGACCTCTGCGATTTCCTCCGCCGCGGCGCTGCGCGGGTCGACGATCTCCGCCGCCTGCGCCCCGGTGGCGGCAACGTATCCGGCGCCGTAGGGCATGCCTCCGTGCGTGATGGTCGGGCCGTCTTCGACCACCAGCACGCGTTTGCCGCGCACCGCGGCCGGGTCGGTAAGCCTGACCGGTGAGGCGCCACGCACGATGCTAGCGGTCGGATTGATCGCGCGCACGTTATCGCTCACCTGCTGTACGTCCGCGTCTGCCGCCGAATTCACTTTCGCCAGCACCACAACGTCGGCCATGCGCAGCACTGCCTCGCCGGGGAAGTGGCTGGTCTCGTTGCCGGGGCGCAGTGGATCGACCAGCACGATGTGCAGGTCGGGCTGAATGAAGGAAAAATCGTTATTGCCCCCGTCCCACAGGATGATGTCCGTTTCCTGCTGCGCCCGGGCAACGATCCTGGCGTAGTCGACTCCCGCGTAGACGATGGTGCCGGCCGCGAGGTGAGGTTCGTACTCCTCGCGTTCCTCGATGGTACAGTCGGCGGCATCGAGTTCTGCCCGGGTCGCAAAGCGCTGCACCGCCTGCTTTTCCAGGTCGCCGTAAGGCATGGGGTGGCGAATCACCGCGACCCGCAATCCCTTTTGCTTCAGGCGCCTGGCCAGCCAGCGGGTGGTCTGCGATTTGCCGCAGCCGGTCCTGACCGCGCAAACCGCGATAACCGGCACCCTCGATTGCAGCATGCTGTGCCGCGGCCCGAGCAACATGAAATCGGCACCCGCGGAGAGTGCGAGCGAGGCCTTGTGCATGACCTCGGTATGGCTGACGTCGCTGTAGGCGAACATCACCTGGTCGATACCCTGTTCCCGGCAAAGGCTCTCCAGCGCAGATTCGTCGACGATTGGGATGCCTTCGGGATAGTGCTTGCCCGCCAGCGAAGCCGGGTAGCTGCGCCCCGAGATATCCGGAATCTGGTCAGCGGTGAAGGCAATCACTTGGCTGTCGGGATCGTCGCGGTAGACCATGTTGAAATTGTGAAAGTCGCGGCCAGCCGCGCCCATGATGACGACTCGAGTAGGTTTTTGTTTGCTTGGCATGGGCGACGGCTCAACCAGGGTGGCCAGTAATCCCGGTATGTTAACCAAATCCGTTTTGAAGATAAAAGCATGGATGCATCCTGTTAACGACAATTAAGACCCGGGGCAACTGGAACCATTAATCAGGTCTATACTTCTATCATGCCGGCTCGAAAACACGATGTTCCCGATTTGCGGTTTCGCGCTGTCCGCTTTGTTAGTTTTCTTGGATACCAGGATTATGACATTGACTCGAATCACCCTGGCTCTCCTGCTGTCGCTAACGGCAACCGGATGTGCCACCCTCGATAAATCCGAATGCCGCGAGGCTGACTGGGGCATCATCGGTCTCGAGGATGGCGCCAGGGGTCGCCCTCTCTCTTATATCGGGAGACATCGCGAAGCCTGCGCCGAGCATGGGGTCAAGCTCGACCTGGCGCTCTACCAACGCGGGCACACTGAGGGTTTGAAACAGTTCTGTACCGCCGATAACGGTTTTCGCCAGGGCCGTGCGGGCCGGACCTACAACAACGCCTGCCCGGCCGAACTGAATGGCCAGTTTCTGGCGGGCTACGAGACCGGGCGCCAGCTGCACGCCTTGAGTACCGACATCGATCGCATGCAGAACGATGTCCGCGATATGCGTAGCGCGCTCGATGAGACGCTGGAACGGCAGCAAAATGTCGAAAATCTGATGGTTTCGGGAACGATTTCTGCCAATACCCGGAAATCGCTGCTGGATCAGTTCAAGGTAATGCAGACCAATGTCGCCGCTCTGGAGATCAGTATTCGGGAAACCGAAACCGAAGCCACGCGCTTGCAGGGTCAGTACGACCTGCTGAACGCCTCGCATCCTTACCAAACCCAGTAGCCTGCCAGGACAGGATTCGATTTGCGCGACAGCAAATGATGGGCGCGGCGGCGCTCTCTGGAAATCTGCCTCGATCCGCCTACCAAAGTAGCCCGGATCAACTAGACATAGTTATCAATTCGTATCAAAAGGAAATGCCGATGGAAGCTAGCGCTTATCCAGCCGTCAAAGATCTGAAAAGGATCAGAAGCCTGAGCCAGTTCAATGACGAGCAGCTGGCCAGTCTCGCCGAAAAGCTGCCGCCGGTGCAGTCGCTGCCGGCGTTTGCCAAGCTGGGCATGGGTGAGCTCGGCATGGAGCGGATCGTCGAGTTCCTGAAACAGTCCCGAGCCGAAATCGCAGCAATCGAAGCAAATCTCGCCGCGGTCTAGGCCTGGCCGGAGCTGAATAGTCGATGCCTGGCTATTTTCTCGCCGCGATAGAGCGGGTTAACTGCCGACTCGACTAGCGGCTTTCACGAGCCGTTCTTACCAGGGAATACTGCTGCCGTTGAATTCGAGAAATTGCCCGCTCTGTGCCGGGCCTGCAGATTGCAGAATGGCTTTCAACCCGGATGCACTTGCCAGGGTGCAGGCTTATGGCGCTGATACCGCGATCCGCCAGGTCAATAGACAGGCTTTTAACGACCTGGGTTACCGCGGTTTTCGAACTGCGGTAAATGTACTCGGCGCCGCCGCCGTTATCGGCGATGCTGCCCATCTTGCTGCTCATTACCGCCACCAGCTTTTGCCGGCTGGCCGCAACCTGGGTCACGAACGCCTGTACCAGCATCAGCGGTGCAACCGTATTGACCTCGAGCACCCGCAGCCATTCCTGCGCATCGACCGCGCCGAAACCGGCGCCTCGTGGACCGTAGATGCCGGCATTACACAGCAATATATCGATCGGCCTGGCGGCAAGTTGCTGCGCCAGGGCCGATAGTTGCTGGTAATCGGTGACATCGAGCGCGAATATTTCGATGTCCAGATCGCCCTCGCCCAACGACTGCAGTTGCGTGGCATCGGCAGGATTGCGGCAGCAGGCGAGTACCTGCCATCCATCCTGGGCAAACTGCTTGGTTAGCTCGAGACCGATGCCGCGATTGGCGCCGGTGATCAGTATGGCTCGATTTGCCATTACGGCGCTCCTTGTGTTTTACGGGGTTACTGAAGACGTGAATAATACGAGCAAGCGGATGATTTAACTAATCCAGAGAACAATTGCGCCGCACCCAGCGCACGATATCCGCAACCCCCATGGCGCCGGCCTGGCGCGCCACTTCGCGACCCCGGTGGAACAGGGCCAGCGTCGGAATGCTGCGAATATTGAATGCTGCTCCTAGCTGTTGTTCGGCCTCGGTATTGACCTTGAGTAGCCTGATCCTCGGTTCGAGTTGTGCCGCCGCCTGCTCATATGCCGGCGCCATCATTTTGCAGGGCCCGCACCAGGGCGCCCAGAAATCCACCAGCAACGGGATTTCGTCGCGCTCGATGTGTTTCTTAAAGCTCGGCGCCGAAACGTCCAGCGGTTGGCCATTGAACAGCCGCTCGTGGCATTTACCGCACCTGGGCGCTTCGGATTGACGCGCGACCGGGATGCGGTTGGTTGCTTCGCAGGCTGGACACACGATATGCAATGTCTCGCTCATTTCATGATCTCGGTGAACAGGGATATAACGTATATAGGGCTCAATATCGGTTTTCCCAGCACCTGGGCCGGCCGGCGCTGGTCGAGTTCACCCGTGAATCGGCTGGCATTGATCCCGGCCCGGTTGACGGGCCGGGATTCCTCAATTGGCGGGCGTCTGTGGTAGTATTCCGGGATGATTGACAGTTGATCGGTCGGATCAGGTACGGAATTATGAAGTTGATCAACACTTTGTTGGCCGCATTTTTTGTGCTGGCAATGTCATCTGCATTGGCAGCGGATGAGCTTAAAACCGCCAGTTTCGGTAACGCTGAAGTTGCCTACGATTACCAGTCAACGGAAACCGGGGTATCGATACTCACGCTGATCGCGCTGGTTTAGAATACCGATCGACGCCGTTTGGCCAGACTCGGACAGCTGGTTTACCAGTGCAAGTTGATGTTGTATCGGCCCACGAAAGGCGAGGCTGCGCCGGATGCAAAGGCTCCCGTTCTGATCTCCAGGAACTTCAGTTTGTTTACCGGCGTGGATTTACTGCTGGGCGTCGACGAGCGACTGGGTATTCAGGCGCAGGCGCTAAAAGCCGTGGACGATGCCAGCCTGTTCACCGCGTCGCTGGGCGGCGAAGAGACGCAGAAGGGCATGTGGGAAATCCTGGGAGAAGGCACGCAAGTCGACCTGAAACAGTTTAATATCAACCTGGTAAAAGAGTCTGATTTCATCCAGTCCGCCGAGAGTATCGATATCGCCGTCAGGTTCCCGGTATTCCAGCTCGAAAAACCGGTGTACCAGTGGCACTATAATTTCAACCTGAAAGATTTTAATCGAGCGGTGAAGCACGTCGACGAAAACTGTACCCCGGCAAGGCTCAGGGAGCTGGTCAAGCAGTCCAGCTAGTAGCTAGTGGCTCGCTCGCGACTGGCTGTCCGAGTCGGGCGATCGAGTCGTTACCACGGATGTCATTGGTCGTGGTAAGCGAGTAAGATTGGTGGATTATTATTGTAGCGCCGCCCGATCACAGGAAATAGAATGTCATTCACTCCGGAAAACCGAGCCGAGCTTACAGTGCTGATGCTGTATAAATCGGCGACTCATCTCGACGGTATCAAGATTCATAAATCCGCAGATCCCGACATCACCGCCGCCGCGCAGCGGCTGTACGACGGGGGGTTCATTACCCAGGTCGATGGCGGCTATCTAACCCCGCTAGGAAGCACGGCCGCGGAACACGCGCACTTGCTGTTCGATATGCTGAGCGCCCGCATCTCGGGCCAGGTTGACGACAGGGAGTAAAGCGCGCTCAAGTTTCACAATCCCGATATGACCTCGATCAATGAATAACCGCCAGACTGATCCAGAATGAATGCTATTAAATTCAGCTGGAAAGCGAGCACATGCATAACCACATTAGGGAGAGCGACGTATTCCATCAGGACCCGGAAGTCATGGTGGAAATCCGTTGCAAGACCTGGAGCCGCTGGCGGGTGTTTGCCGACGTGGCGGGTCACTCTTGCCTGTCCGGCGAGAGCGCGATGATCAACACCTTCATGGTGCCGCGGACCAACTTCCGGCACCCGGAATTCTCTCCCCGGGAGGTGCTCGACCGTTACGCGCATGGCAAGCCGGGGTTGCCGCCTGATATGCCGCTCGGCAGCTAACGCGAGCGGTCCAGCAAGAAGCCGCTGTGCTGCAAATTTCCCGCAATGTCGCCATCCCGGACGACGAGATCGAACTGTCGGCCATTCGCGCGCAGGGTGCTGGCGGGCAGAACGTCAACAAGGTGTCCTCGGCGATTCATTTACGCTTCGATATCGGGTCTTCCTCGTTACCGGAGTCTTACCAGCAGCGCCTGTTGGCACTGCGCGATCGGCGTATCAGCAAGGATGGTGTAGTCATCATCAAGGCTCAGCAGTATCGTACCCAGGAGAAAAACCGTCAGGCCGCACTGGACCGTTTGCAGGAGTTGATTAAATCGGTAGCCGTCGTGCGTAAGGCCAGGAAGCCGACCAAACCCAGCAAGAGTTCCCAGGCCAAACGCCTCGACCGTAAGACCCGGCACGGCAAGACCAAGCTGCTGCGCGGCCGGGTTTCGGATCAGTGAA
>JAACFA010000181.1 GCA_009937625.1 Gammaproteobacteria bacterium
TCCAATACACTGTTTGGCTCTATTATCGATTTAATCTCAGTCACCGTGATATTGAAGATTCGTTAGTAGAGAGATAATTTTTCTTAGTAAGTATGCTTTTTGAGACCCCCTCGATTAACGGTCTCAATAAATGTCTCATTATTGAATTCTCGATATGTCTAAATAGATTTGAGACATCTTCGTAAGGTGGCAAACGTGTACGTTTCTAGGGGTGGATGTTGTCGACTTGGTTAATTGCCCAATGACACGGGATCAGTTTCATCAAGTCCTTACAGACAATAATATTTTATAGTTAGGCGCTGGTAATTTTTAATTTGTTGAGGTAGATAATTAGATATCTCAGGTTGTAGAGATTTTGTAGGAATCAGTTATGCATCGTTATGCTCAGTGGTGCAAAGTCTGCAACGGGCGCCCCGCTAAGCTATTGATTAATATACCAAAATAATCACCTTGCCATACTCATAATGATGGGGTCCCCTGTTCAAATCAGGGCGTAGCCACCATTTTTTCATATAGAGAATTTCTTATTATGATCCCGCGATACCATCTCGATGGGCTGAGCGCGTGGGAGAAAAATAGGGTAATATGTCTCAACTGCCACGCTCAGCTACTAATAGATAAGCCCTTGTGTTAAATTCCAGCCGTTTTATCGGGGGTTTTACTGGTTCGATTGCGAAACGGCAGCGCCAGGCCCGCAGAAATAAACTTCAAACATCCAATAGAAGACAACATAACACGGTAGTAAACAGGCATGAGAAAAATTAACCTGGTTCTTTGCTATGGACTCGCACTTTTGCTCTTTGGCTGCGCCAGCACTGAAACTGCCGAGCTTGCATCGACCGGCGATCTGAATGCGGCGGTTGCCGAAGTCGAGGGGTTGTTGACGGCAGCCGATATAGATCAGGCCGAGCTGCTGTCTTACAAGGAATACCTCGAGGGATCGGAATATCTGGGTAAGGCGCAACGGGGTTTGGCTGGCAACTATCAGAGCGACTATATCCTGGAGAACGCAGCCAAGGGGAAAACACAATTCCAGGCGGCGCTCGAGAACGCCCGGGAGCGAACACCTAACGCCATCCGGATACTCGATGCCCGGAAATCGGCGCTCGACGCCGGTTTGAGAGACAGTGCAGATCTCGTAGAGGCCCTCGCGGATGTCGACGACGATCTGAGAGATGAAACAGATAATTTTGCACGGCCCCTGGAGCCCGCTGAATTCTCGGAATTTCAAAGGCAGTACTTTGCCCTGGAAGTCAAAGCGGTCCAGTTCAGGGAGCTCGACGCCGTCAACCTGGCGATTGACAAAGCGGCCGGCCAGGGGGCGAAGAAGCTCGCTCCGAAAGCGTTGAGAACGGCTTTGCTGGACGTCAGCGAAGCCGAGAACCTGATTGCCCAGAGCCCGAGAGATCCCAAGATCTACCAGGTCATCCTGGACCTTGCGATAGAAAGTTCGATCTTTCTGACCGGAACACCGGAGGATATCGCGGCGAAGATTGTGGTGCAGAACCGGGAGTTAGAGGCGCTTTCCAAAAATGTCGGAAATCTGGAAAAAAACCTGAAGACAACCCGGTCGACTCTGATGGAGACCGAAGGCACGCTCAAGCAGCAGAATCAGGAGCTGGAGTCTGCGCGTTCGAATCTGCAGGAAACCGAGAGCGCGCTGCTGCTGCAAAACCAGGAACTGGAGAAAACTTCCACGCAAGTCAGGTTTCAACGCGCAATGGACCAGGCGATAAAGGAATTTCCTGACGACGAAGCGGCGGTCTACCAGCAGGGTAGCAAGCTGATTTTCAGACTCAAGAAAATTAATTTTGCGTCAGGGTCTGCAACGATTCCAGCAGCGTCGAAGCCTATGCTTTCGAAGGTAAACGACATTATCCGATTTGTCGGCGCTGAGCTGGTTGCGGTAGAGGGACATACCGACTCGGTTGGCGCCGCCGAGCTGAATAAAGACCTTTCCACCAGGCGCGCAATTTCGGTCGCGAACTACCTGTCCGCGCTCGCGGGTGGCTACAAGATCGGCTATATCGGTTACGGCGAGTCCAGGCCCATCGCCTCTAACGAGACCAAGGAAGGCCGGGCGATCAATCGTCGGGTAGACCTGGTGGTAACTGCCAAGAAATAATTTTCAGGGAGCGCGCGCGATTGATCGCGGGCCTGCACTAGCTGCCTACTAGCCCATTCTTCAGCAACGCAAGATAAATTTTGTTGCTGCTCCGGGCGAGTTTTTTGAGGTCGCCGAAGTTGGGAATGTCGCCGTCGTCCAGCCGGCATTCCCAGCTCTCCAGCTCCATCGCAATATATTCGAGCAGCTTGATCGAGCATCCCCTGCATTCGTCGGTACAAACCTCCGGCGGCGAAAGATCCAGCGGCAGGGCTTTTCTCACCTCTTGAATGAGGTAACGCATGGCATCGGAGGTATTTGGCTTTCTGGGCATTTACCGTATCGATCGAAAAAGAAGCGATTATAAGACGGTTCAGGCCATAAAGAACTTGATCGCGATCAGTTGTACCTGCTGCTATCTGGCTGTAACGGCGTCGATGGCTATCTGAAAATGGTCGCTGTAGTCGATGTATTATCCTCATTGCATGGAATAAATCCCGGTTAGCGCTGTATATGTTTCTTGAGTACGCGCAATAATCGCGACTCGAATTTAACATTTCCAACAGGAGATCTTCAAAATGACAAGTAAATTAAAAATACTGCCGGCCGCATTGCTGCTAGCGTTCAGCCTGCCGGTATTCGCAGCCAGTTGCCCCAAGGACATGAAAAAAATCGACGCCGCGCTGGCGGCTAATCCGTCGGTAAGCGCTGCCGACATGGCTCGTATCAAGGAACTGAGAGCTTCCGGAGAACAGAAGCACAATTCCGGAAACCATTCAGGTTCGGTCAGTGACCTGCACGAGGCTATGAAGTTGCTCGATATCGAGTAGTCCGCATCGCTCCGGTAACGGATCAAATATCTTGAACCGATTCGAAGAGTTATTGATCGAGGAGATACCGTCCCTGAGACGCTACGCACGGGCATTGTGCGGCGATCATGTGCAGGCGGACGATCTGGTGCAGGAGTGCCTGCTGAGGGCGGTGAGCCGGCGTAAGTTGTGGATAGGTCGGCGGGGGATGCGTCCCTGGCTGTTTACTATCCTGCACAATATTTACGTGAATAGCTTGCGCCGGCTGTCCAGCTCTCCCGTTGTCGCTTCGATTGAAAACCTCGAACGGCAGTCCGCCTCGGAGCAGGATGCCGATTTGCATTGTGTTGTATCGGATTTCGAGAAGGCGCTACGGCAGCTATCCGACGAACAGCGCGAAGTCTTGCTGCTGGTTGGACTGGAACAGATGTCCTATAAGGAAATCTCGAAAATAACCAGGGTGCCGGTCGGCACCGTTATGTCGCGGTTATCACGTGCCCGCGAACAGTTGAGGCAGAGCCTGGAGGGCGATATCAAACCGGCAATAATCAAGCGCGTGAAATGAAGCAGGGTAATGAAATAGTGACTGAAGACGATCTACATAAGTATGTCGACGGCGAACTCGCCGATACCAAAGCCGGTATCATTGCTGCGGCCGTCGCTGCCGACGAGTCGCTAAAGGAGAAAGTAGACCAATATCGGGAAATCAATAGAAGAGTACGTGAGATCTATGATGAAAAGCAGCCCGGTCCGTTACCGGCAAGACTATTGATTGCGGTTTCCGCGCGCAGCGGGTTGCCGGTCATGCGAATCGCGGCTTCGGTTTTATGGTTTCTGATCGGCGGGCTGCTGGGCTATGTTTTGCAGGGCCAACTCGATTCGAACGAATTCGTCAGGCCGTTACCGGTCGAGGCGGCTTTTGCCCATGCCGTCTTTGTCCCGGAAGTAAGGCATCCCGTGGAGGTTAACGCCGCGGAGCAGGAACACCTCAATGCCTGGTTATCGAAGCGCCTTGCCCGGCCGATAGCCGCACCGGATTTACGCCTGGCGGGTTACGCGCTAATCGGCGGCAGGTTGCTGCCCGACGCTCACCGCCCGGCAGCTCAATTCATGTTCGAGGATAGCGCGGGCCAGCGCATAACGCTTTATATCCGCCATTCCCTCGATGGTCGCGCCTCGTCCTTTTCC
Source organism: Gammaproteobacteria bacterium (assembly GCA_009937625.1). Classification (GTDB taxonomy): domain Bacteria; phylum Pseudomonadota; class Gammaproteobacteria. Next base: position 4,102 of record JAACFA010000181.1, read on the forward strand.
TATGCGCAAAGCAACGAATTCGGGATCGTGTACTGGGTCGACGACGGGCTTGCCTATGCGCTGACCGCGGCCGCGGACAAAGCCTTGTTGACTAAGGCAGCAGAGATTGTCTACAGCCAAGTGAATCTCTAGCCAGAATATTTCCCCGTTGGTCTGGATTATCGATGGTCAGGTCCTGGCGGACCTGCTGGCTGAAAATAAAAACATCCGGCTTGCCGAGGGCCTGAATTTCAGCCCGGGTCAGCTTGATTCGCCGAGCTATGACGTCACCAGGATGAAGAATTGATCGACGCCCTCCGTTTGCCTTCATCGCGGCCGAACGCTCTCAAGCGGCAGCTTCCGCAAGACGGTTGCCGGAAATGGTTTCGACTTGAAATAGTGTTTATACTTTGACTATCGCCAATAATAAATCAGCCAATGCCAAACGAGGATCGACTCTATAGCCGCCGGGGATTCCTGAAACACGGAAGCGCGGCGATGCTTGCGCCATTCGCAGCAGGGCCGATGGTCGCGGCGCTTGCGAAAAATACGAATTACCAACTCACTGCTGCGAGCACCGGCATTCAGCTCGCCGGCACGCCTTTCCCCGAGACCGAAACCTGGAGTTTCAACCAGCAGTCGCCCGGGCCCTTGTTGCGTTTGCGCCAGGGTCAGCCGACCTCGATCGAGGTGTCTAACCGGTTATCGCAGGGTATAACGGTACACTGGCATGGACTGCGCATTGCCAACCCGATGGACGGTGTGCCGGTGCTGACCCAGGCGCCGATTGCGACCGGTGAATCATTCCGGTATGACTTTACCCCGCCGGATGCGGGTACCTACTGGTATCACTCCCACATGAATACCGCGGAGCAGGTTGGGCGAGGGTTGTATGGCCCGATCATTGTCGAGGAGCCGGCGGCACCGCCGGTAGACCGTGACCTGTTGTGGGTGCTCGATGACTGGAAACTGGATCAGCAGGCCCAGATCGTATCCGACTTCGACAATCCGCGCGACCTGGCGCGCGCCGGACGCCTTGGTAACACGGTAACGATAAACGGAAAAATTCCGCAAGCGCTCGCGGTCAAGGCCGGAGAGCGCATCCGGCTGAGATTGATCAATGCCGCCAACGCGCGTATTTTTGCGTTGCGCTTCCAGCGGCATCGAACCCTGGTCATTGCCAGGGACGGGCAGCCGTTAATCCCTTACGAGCCGGGCGGTCCCGTCGTCATCGGGCCTGCGCAGCGGATCGACCTGGTGCTAGACATGACCGAACAACCGGGGCAGCGTTATCCCGTGATCGACGTGTATTACCCACAGTCGCCGGCGCAATTGACCAGCCTGTCTTATGGGCCGGAGCCGGGACGGGCGCGTGGCGACGAGTACCCGGGCCTGCCCTTGAATCCCGTGCCGGAGCCCGAGCTCGGCGACCCTCTGGTGCAGCGCATTGAACTTTCGGGTGGCGACCTGGGGCAGCTCCAAAATGCGCAGTTCGGTGACCAGCGACTCGAAATGACGCGGCTATACCTGCTCGGCAAGATGTGGACGATCAACGAGGTCGTCAGCTCCGGGTATTCCGATCCGCCCCTGTTTACCGTCAGGCGCGGCCGAACTGTAATCCTGGATTTCCGTAACAACTCGGCATGGCCGCATCCGATGCATCTTCATGGTCATCATTTCAAGGTGCTGGAGCATTCGCGCGACCGCGAGGTGACCGGCAAATGGCTGGATACCGTGCTGCTCGGGCCGGAGGAATCGGCGAAGGTCGCATTCGTCGCCGATAATCCCGGCGACTGGTTGTTTCATTGCCATATTCTCGGACATGCACGCGCCGGCATGATGGCGGTAATTCGCGTCAGCTAAAGCTCACAGCGTAACGCCGAGCAGGCGTAGCCCCTGTATCAGTTTAATGACCGCCATTTCCATGCGGTTAATCGCGTCGGGGTAATCGCCTTTGCCCGCCAGCGCCAGCGCTTCCTGGCTCAGGCGTTCCCCGTTTTTCTTCAATTGCTCGAACAACAGCACGCGGGAGGTCTCGAGTTCCCCGCTATCTAACAGCTTTTGCCCCAGCGCCGTATATTCCTGGTACCGTTCCCGCTCGTAGCGAAATTCGTCGGCCGGGGTCTGGAATTCGACGGTGTACACCACGGTCTCGTTGTTGCGTATCTTGATCAGCGCGGCGACGACCAATTGCTTTGCCTGGTTAAGTGCCGAGCGGGCGGTGTCAAACTCTCCCAACGATTGCGATTGCTCGGCGCGCGACAGCAGATCTGCGACATATTGCCGGTCCAGTAAGCCGGCCATCGATGGGCCTTTCTCGGAGAGGGCTTGCGTAAAAGATTCCAGATAGGCATCTATTTCGTTACGGATCGATCCCACTTCCAGCGCGAGGTTTTCGGTACTGGCCGCAGGTTTGTTATTGGCGGCGCCAGCCGCGGTGAATGCCTGCAGCGACAGGTTTACATTCTTTTGCGCGGCCTCAAGGTTTCCCTGCGACAGTTGGGCGCTTGCCTGCGCCAGCAATTCCCGGGCCTTTTGCAGCAGCTGGCGCGCTTGCGAATTGCCGGTTTCGGCAATCTTCTGCGCCGTTTTCGAGGCCAGGTAACTCTGGGTCAGCTTGATTCGCTGCTCCACGCCGTTGCGCAGGTCGGGTTGCGTTTCGGCGGCGTCAGTGTCCTGACCCGCGAGCGAAAGCGAAATCGCCAGCAGTAGACTGGTGGAGTATCGGCGCAACCCGTGGATGATTGATTCTTGCAAGTCGAAAATCGAATAATTTGTGTAACCCAGAGGATACCATTTCACTTCCGATTGCTGCTACGACGATTAACCCTGATTCCAGCACGCATGGCATCGGGCCGCTGACGAGTAAAGCCACGGGCTGTCGGGCTTAATAATTGCGCAGGCTGAAGTCGTCGAATTTTTCGGCAATCTGCGCGAAAAACTGCCGGTCGGGGGCAGGCTGCGAGACCAGCTGACAGGCTTCGTCGCGGCAGTGCCCGGTGTTGCATTTCTGTACCACGTAGGAGGTCGCGCCAGACTCGCTGAGTTCGCTGGCGAGCGCCATCAGCTGCTCCTGGCTCAGCATATCCGGGTGCAGCGTGGTGCGAAACTCGCAGGCTACGCCACTGTCCACTATTAGCTCGGCACTGCGCCAGGCCCTTGCGCCCGAGCCGCGTACACCGGTGGTTGCCTCGTATTGCGCGCGCGTCGACTTGATATCCATGCCGATCCAGTCCACCAGCGGCAGTACCGCCTGGAGACGTTCGGGATAGATACCGGCGGTGTGCAGGCCG
>JAACFA010000182.1 GCA_009937625.1 Gammaproteobacteria bacterium
GTACCTCGCGATCCCGATCGAATAGCCGCGACTGGATCTCGATTTCCCGATGCATGGCCTGCAGATAGGGCTCGGCCTCCTGTTCGCTCTGGCCAATCACCTTGTTGCAAGCGCAGAAGTGACAAATCGAACTGCAAAAAGGGATGTGGAAGTAAAGCGATAGGGGCCTGGGGATCAGTTCTTCGTTACTGGACCTGGCCCATTCCCGGAAGTGGGATTCTGTTATCGTCTGCCGGAACTCGGTCGAGGGAGGGTAGGAGCTATAGCGCGGCCCCTGATGATCGTAAAGATCGATCAGGTCTTCCTGGAAAAGGAGCGGCTTCGGCATTACGGGCATAGCATGTAGTTATTGAGCTATAGCCTACCCGCTGCATGACTGCCTGCATTGACCTGAATCAAGTACCGATAACAGTATCCCCGCCGGCGGCGCGGTTATGCGGGCAATCCGCCAGTTTCAGAAACCGGTTATGCCGCGTGCGGAATCTGCGGCTGGTTGTGCTCGACCAGGTCCACGACGATGGCCGTGACCTCTGCGCCCGAGACCAGCAATATATCCTCGGCCTCGATGCCGTTTTCTTCCATCCAGTTGGCAATGACGCTGTGCGGCATCTTGTGCCGGGTGCCCGGCAGGTTATCGATATGTCAGTTTTCTCCGTGTTCGACGGGTCTGGTAATCGGGGTCAGACCCTGGCGCCAATACTAGTAAGCTCTACTGGCCATGCAAATTTACGCTCGAAATATGAAGATTTGATTGCATATGGTGCAGTAATCGCCCCCGGCTGGTGCGGCCGGGTCCCGTTATGGTGCATCAACGCGGATCGATCGCGGCCTCGATCGCGGCGGCAATCGGATACAGCCTGTCGTCGTCACCATTGCTGGCGGACAGCATCAGGCCGACCGGTGCTTCGCCGTCATCGTGACACGGCAGGCTGATGGCGCAGCCGTCGAAGTAATTGACCGTCGCCGTATTGCGCAGGCAACGCAGATTGACCCGCCGGGCACTCTCCTCGTCCTCGGTTTCGGCGAGCGCCGGTGGCACGCAGGCGACGCTCGGGTAGAGCAGGGCGTCGGCCGCGAGCGGCGTGAACTGGCGTTTGAATTCGGCGACTATTTCCTCGCGCTCGCGATAGCGAGCCTGCTGCTCGGCTGCACTGATATCGGCTCCCGCCGCCATGCGCTGACCGACGAACGGGTCGTATTCATCGAGATGCTGTTCGAGCATTTCGCGGTGATGCTGCCAGACCTCGTAAACCACGACCGGGCGCTCGATAAAAAAATCATCGCAGTGGTCGAGCACCGGCATCGGCGCCCGCAGGATTTTAGCGCCGGCGGATTCCAGCTTCGCGAGCGCCCTCTCGAAGGCTTTTTCGACTGCCGGGTCGAGGTCGGTCATGACGCGCGCATCCGGTACGACGAATTTCAGCGTCGCGAGGTCTGCCGGCTGCAGTCGTGGCAGCTCGGCGTCGGGTTGTAGCCGCGCGCACATCAACTGATCGAGCAGGTAACAGCTGTCCACGTCGACCGCCAGCGGTCCCGGTGCGTCCAGCGTCGGGGACAGGGGATAAATGCCGTTGAGCGACATGCGGCCGTAACTCGGTTTGACGCCGACGACCCCGTTGAACGCGGCCGGGATGCGGCAGGAACCCGCGGTGTCCGAGCCGAGTGCCGCGGGCACGATACCCTCGGCGACCGCGACCGCGCTACCCGATGACGAGCCGCCGGGGAGGCGCCCGGTAGCGCGATCCCAGATCGATAACGGCGTGCCGTAGTGAGGGTTCTTGCCGATGCCGGAAAACGCAAATTCGCTCATGTTGGTGCGGCCGAAGAACAGGAGTCCCGCGGCGCGCAGCGGTGCCACCACCGCGGCGTCTTCTGCCTCGGGCCGGGCGTAGTGGTTGCGCACCACGGAGCCCGCAAGGGTTTTTTCGTTCCTGATGTTGAACAGGTCTTTGAGCGCGATCGGAATGCCGGCCAGAGGCGGCAACGGCTGTGATTTCTTGCGCGCGTTGTCGATCGAACAGGCCAGGCTCACCAGCCCGGGATTGATCGCGGTAAAAACCGATTCCGATCGATGCGCGCGCTCCAGCGCCTGTTCGACCAGGCTGCCTGCCGTGGTTTCACCGCTGCGCAGCGCGGCCGCCAGCCTCCTCAATCCCCACATGCTCATTCCTCCGGGAAACGGTAGCCGAGGATACCCTCGTACGCCCATTGCGAGTAGATCTTGTCGGCGCGCAGGCAATGCTGTTCAAGCTCGTCGGCCGGGCTGTAATCCCACGCCTGCAGTTTACCCTTTGCCAGTACCTCGCACAGGAACAACCGTCGCCGCTGGCTGGCAACAATATCCTGCGCCAGGCTGTCGATATCCCACTGCTGCTGCACCAGCTTCGACAGTTCCTCGCGCGCCTCGCGGTAGGCGGGATTATCGATCTGGTTGATCTGCTCGTGCGGATCCTGCTCGAGATCGAACAACTGCTCCGGATCGACGGCGCTGTAAACGTACTTGATCTGTTCGCGTTTGACCATCAACAGCGGGGTGGTCGCACCCTCGGCCAGGTTTTCGGCATATACCGGGCATTCCCGGGATGGGTCCGACCCGGCCGCCAGGCCCCACAGGCTATGACCCGCGACCGTTTCGATCAGGCTTTGCTGGTCCTCGTCGCCGGCGATCTCGAGCAGGGTCGGTAGCAGGTCGACCAGCGACACGTTGGCGTCGATTCGGCGCGACTGCAGTTGCGGGTGGCTGATGATCAACGGAATCCGACAGGCGTCCTCGAAAAATGACTTCTTGTACCAGAGCCCGTGCTCGCCCAGCATCTCGCCATGATCGCTGGTCAGCAGGATAACCGTGTTGTCGTAGAGTCCGCTGTCTTTCAATGCCGCCACCAGTTCGCCAACCATATCGTCCACATAGCTGACCGAGCCGTAATAGGCGTGCCGGGCGACGCGCACCTGGTCTGCGCCCGGGGGATTATCTTTCAATCCGTACTGGGCTATCAGGCGCAGGCTGTAGGGATCCATATCCGCCTGCGCGGTAGTCACCACCGGCATGCCGATATCGTCGTGGGCGTATCGATCCCAGTGCTCCTGGCGGCACTGAAACGGATCGTGCGGATGGGTAAACGACGCGAACAGCAGGAACGGTCGATCGTCCCGGCCGCGCGCCAGATCGTAGATCTTGCGGCGCGCGCGGTGACAAACTTCGTCGTCATACTCGATTTGCACGTTGCGCTTGCACACCCCGGCATCGGTAAAGGTAACCACGTCGTTGGCAAATTTGGGGCGCACCTCGGTCCAGTCGCCGGTCCAGCCGAAGTCTCCCGGATAGATATCGGTGGTCAGGCGCTGCTCGAAGCCATGCAGCTGGTCGGCACCGACAAAGTGCATTTTGCCGACCAGGCAGGTCTGGTAATCGAGATGGCGCAGGTAGTGCGCAAAGGTCGGAATCGAGGACGTGAGTTCGGCGCCGTTATCGTAGGCGCCGATGGTCGAGGCCAGTTGCCCCGACATCATTGAAAATCGCGATGGCGCGCACAGTGGGAAATTGGTATAGGCGGCATCGAAGATCGCGCCTCCGGCCGCCAGGGAATCGATATGCGGCGTGCTCGCGATCGGGTTGCGATAGGCGCCGATGGCGCTGGCGGCCAGCTGGTCGGCCTGGATTACCAGGATATTCGGTCTGTCAGCTTTCATTGCCGCCTCGCTGTTGTCTGGTTTGTCGGCAAACGTGACCCAGGGCTTTTTCAATTTGCCCTGTTCCGCGTATTGCCCGAGCGCTGCCGTTACCGGTCGTCAGCGCCGTCAGGCAGGCAAGTGTAACCAATCCTCGGGCGGGGGACGAAAGCTAATCGACGCTTTAGCGTTAGACGTTCTGCAAGCGATAGCCGCGCAGGAACGCGGCGAACTCCTCGAGTGCTCTAATCCCGCTTTGCTCCGAGGCGGCGCACCAGGCCTGCAGCCGTTCGACGCGCCCGGGCTGACCTTTCGCGCCGCGCGTCCAGACTTCTTTCAACTGCTGCTTGAACTGGTAAATCGTTGCCAGCGTCTTGTCCTGCTGCAGCACGCGTTCGATCGTCTCCGATGCCTCGACGTCGGGCCTGATATCCTCGCGGATCATCAGCTTTTTTGCACGCCTGATCAACTGGCGACCCATGCGATCGGTGTTGCGGCGCGCTTCGCGCAGGGCAGGCCGGAGTACGATCTGGCTGTAGCGTTTCAGGATATAGAAGCGCTGGCTGACGACCGCGCGCACGGTGTCGCTGTCGATGCGCTGTGCGCCGCGGTGGCTGAAAGCGCGCGGTGCCAGGCGTTTTACCCGCGCCAGCCGACATATCGCCAGGAATCGAATATAAATCCAGCCGAGGTCGATTTCCCACCACTTGGTGGACAGCCGCGCCGATGCGGCGTAAGCATGATGATTATTGTGCAATTCCTCGCCGCCAATGAGGATACCCCAGGGCACGATATTGGTGGAGGCATCGCTGGTTTCGAAGCCGCGGTAACCGAGGTAATGGCCCAGGCCGTTGATGACACCGGCCGCCCAGAACGGGATCCAGATCATTTGCACCACGAAAATCAGTAACCCGGGCAGCCCGAACAGAGTGAGGTCGATTAACGCCATCAACAGGATGCCGAGCCAGGGATAAGCGCTGTAAACATGCTTTTCGAGCCAGTCGTCCGGGGTACCGTGGCCGAACTTCGTCAGCGTTTCGAGATTGCGCGATTCGGCGCGATAGAGCCAATATCCACCGAACAAAACGGTCAAGATGCCCTTTACCCGCGGGCTGTGTGGATCCTCTTCGGTTTCACAGCGGGCGTGGTGCTTGCGATGGATCGCAACCCATTCGCGCGTGACGATTCCGGTCGTAAGCCAGAGCCAGAAACGAAAGAAATGGCTAACGACGGGCTTCAGGCTGAGCGCGTGGTGAGCCTGGTGGCGGTGCAAAAAAATGGTGACGCTGGCGATGGTTATGTGGGTAAGCAGGAGTGCGATACCAACATAGCCCCAGACTGAAAACGTGAATAAACCTTCAAGAGACATATGCTACCTCGATATTGGACGAACAGGTATTGCAGGTAAATCGGACTACTGAAAGGTGCATATCTAATAGATAGTGCCTGGATAACAGGAATTGCTGACTGACTGCTCCGCTCTTCGTCGGATGTATTAATGCGGGGTATAGTACCCGAAAAACGGCCGCCTGTGGGGAATTTATTCATTCGCGGCCCGGGCTCGCCGGCGCATCAGGTACACCTGTTATGGTTTGCGCGCTGCGCGCAGCGTCACGCTGGCGTTTTAATCCTGAGGTTGCAGCCAGAGTTCGATGCTGTCGGAAAAAGATTCGAACTCGTGCCGCCTGATAAAAGTCTGAAATCCATCGGCATGGATTTCGAGCGTCGCAGGGTGTCCGCCGAGCCGTTCGAACGCGAAGGAACCGCTGTCGTCAGTCACCGTCGATCGATAAGAGAACGAGTGATAGCCGTCGGCAGCGAATGCGGACTTCAGCCCGACCTGCACCTGGGGCAGCGGCGCGCCGTTATTGTCGAAAACCCGGCCTGCCAGGTAGTAGTTGCCGCGGTCGATCATCAGGGTCAGGTTGTGATATTCGTCGGGCTTCAGTTCGAGGCCCTTGATGTGGCAGTAATCGGAGGCATTGGTGGCAATTCTGAGTTCACCCGCGGGAAACGCCGACAGCTCGAAATAACCCGTTGCATCGCTGCGAATCACGCGATCCGGAAATTCGACCGCCAGGCTGCGTACCGACAGCTCGAAATCGGCAACCGGCGCGAGATTGGTATCGACGATCATGCCTTCGACGTCGACCAGCTCGACGCGTGGCAGCACAATTTTCTGCAAGGCTTCTGCGCTCTCGGCAGTAAACGAATCGATGCTGTACGCGGCGTAGCTTGCCTGCGGTTTTATCTCCAGCCTGTACTGGCGTTGCGGAACGATGTTTTCCAGCTGGAACTCGCCGCTGTTGTCGCTGGTGACGCTCAGCCTGACAATTTCTTCACCGTCGAACCCTTGGCTCTCGACCTGGATATCTATCCCTTCCAGTCCGGTGCCGGAGGCGTCGCCGACCCAGCCGCGCAGGCTTATAGCGGTCTCGGTCGAGACGGCCTGACCGTTTTCCGTGCTAACGGGTTCGAGCGTTTGCGACGGGGGCTTTTCAACCGGCTTGTCCGGCGCGGGTTCGAACATCGGCGTGGTGTGTTCGGGCAGCTCTGCGGTGGCGCCTATGCCGGTGTTCTCCGGGTTCGAAGGTTCCCTCGACCGTGTCAGCAGTAAAACGAGCGCGATCGCGACCACGACGCCGATCATCCCCAGTGTACGCAAGCCCTGCATCTTGCCAGTCGAAGCCCGGTCCGCGGTTAGCGGTGCGGCACGTCCATGGTCGGATTTTCATCGAAAAAGCCGTCCGGCATCCAGTGGAAGCTGGCGTAAACCACCGGCTGCACCGGCCAGTCTTCGGGACGCGGCCAGTGGTGATAGTTCAGCGTATGCCAGATCGGCCGCGGTCCATTTCGGCAGGCCGTCGCCACCGGCGTGCTGGTTCGGAAACCAGCCGGCCGGGTACGTTTCGTCCGCGGCCTGGGGCGTGACCCACAGGTGCTTGTACATGAACGCGGCGCGTCGACCCATGGAAGAATCGGGGTGCTGGAACGGAAAACTATTGGCGCCCGGCAGCAGTTTGTAGGCAACTGGGTCGCCATAGCGGTTATCCACGTTCGGATTGAGCACCCGCCAGTAGCGCGAGCTGCGCGCGTTGATTTCACGCTGCGCCTGCAGCTCGGTCTCGAAGCGGGTTTCCTCGGTCAGGATCGCGTTGCCGTGAGGATTGTCGTCATCGACCGGCGCGGCGCTGAAATTGATTTCACTAACCGAGTTACGTTCGCCGTCGAGCGCCATGTCGAAACGGAAGCTGAACACGTGCTGGTGCACGTGCGATTCGATCTGGTCGCCGACGGTCCTGCCGTAGGGGCTGGGTTTGCCGCCTTCGAGCGCGGATGGGAACGGAATCCCGGTAGCTTTGACTTCGACGCCGATGACGCCGTCCATGTAGAAGTACCAGAAAAAACCGTAGACGTAATTGCCGATAGTGGCGATCGACGACACCACCAGGCGCCGCGAGCGCGTTACCGTGGTCTGGTCTGCCGTCGGCACCGAGTATTTCCACTGGATGCCGAAATCCTCCTCGTGCATACAGACCGCGTTCTTGATCAGGCGCGGCTCGCCGTGCCAGTCGTGGGTCCAGATATCGAAGTAGCGAATGTAGCCCAGGCAATCGCAGCCCAGCGTGAGCGAGTCGAGCGA
>JAACFA010000183.1 GCA_009937625.1 Gammaproteobacteria bacterium
TGGCCTCGATTTGCGGGCGCAATCGTTGAAACAGCGGTGTGGCGAGTGGGCCGCTGGCATTACAGGAGGCGATAATCGTCGGAATGCGATCGCGACCGCGCACCACCGCGTTCTCCCAGGTGGTCTCGTAGCCCGACACTACCTGGCTCAGGGGCACGGATCGACCTAGCACCGGGCTCCAGACCTGGGCATCGCGGATATTGTCGATATTCACCCGCTCGTCTGCCGCCGCCCGGATCTTGATCGGCAGCAGGCGAATGCCGTCCCGGTAGGTGCCCACCGGCTGGCCCTCGAATGAGCCGCGCAGGGCGCCGCCAAGGTCCTTGCGGTTCACACCGAGCTGCCGGCCCACCTGCTCATTGAACACCGGTGTCACGACCTTGATCGGGTTGCGCCAGTCGTCACGCACATCCCTGGATTCGTTATCCGCGCGCATAATCACCTTGGCCTTTTCGGCAAGTTCACGCAACACATCCGCTTCGGGCCCCGAAAAGCGCGCCTCGATCTTGGCATCGCGCCCCGGGCCGATTCGCAGGGCCTTGATGATAGGATCCAGCGACGGCATTTCGGTGCGCATAAAATCTCCGACCGCGGTCATAATCGGCGGAATCTGATCACGGCCTTCCGTCTGCACGATGATCTGGGAGTAGGCCCGCGACGGCTCCTTGGAGTCATACACCAGGGTAAATCGCTGGTGGGCTCCGCCGACCACCGTGGTCGTCTGCACCACGCCCGGCTGCCCGCGCAGAAATTCACTGACGCGCAACGTACTGTCACGGGTGGTGCGGATATCCGACCCTTCCGGCTCGTAAATATCGACAAAAAACAGGGGCGTGTTGGAGTCCGGGTACGAACAGGCCGACAACGCCAGCCACGGTTACCCAGCGATTGTTCACCGCCGCGGCTACCAGTCCGCGGTAGACCTGGAAGGCCTTGCCCGCATAGGGGTCCTTGTCCTCGCCCCCGCCATCACCGACTTTCAGCAACAGTGCGCACAATAGCGGCGTGGTGCTGACCGCGGTAAGCCAGCTCAGCGAGAGTGAAATCAGGATGACGTAGAAAAGCGAACTGGCAAATTCCCCGGTGTTATCCGGCGACAGGCCGATTGCGGAGAATGCCAGGATACCGATCGCGGTCCCCCCGAGCAGTGCCCACATGGTTTTGCCGACCGCCTCGCCGGCGGCCTGCATCGGCTTCATTCCTGCCTGCATGCGCACCAGCATGCCTTCGGCCACGACGATGGCATTGTCTACCAGCATGCCCAGCGCGATGACCAGCGCGCCCAGCGATATCCGTTGCAGCTCGATGCCGTAGATATTCATGATGAACAGCGTACCGGCCACGGTGATCAGCAACACCGCACCGATAATGATGCCGGTACGCAGGCCCATGAACAGCAGCAGCACGGCGATTACGATGCCGACCGCCTGGCCCACGCTGACGATGAAGCCACCCACTGAATTTTCCACTTCCCTGGGCTGGTTATAGACCGCAACCGCTTTCATACCGACGGGAATGATCGACAGCAGGTCGACCGACTTGCGCGCGAGACGTTTACCCACTTCGACCACGTTTTCGCCGCCGAGCATGGAGATACCCAGGGTCAGGCCAGGTTTGCCATTAACAAAATACATTTTTCCGGGTACTTCATCGTAGGCCCGGGTAATCGTCGCGATATCCCTGAGGTAAACCAGTCGTTTCTCGCTGGAGCTGATCAACAGGTCGCCCATCTCCTGCACGGATTGAAAGTCTCCGGTCGGGGAGATGCGGATATAGTCGTCATCCACACGCACGTTGCCGGCATTGACGACCTCGTTCTGGGAACGCAGGACGCCCGCAATCGCGGCCAGGTCGATGCCCAACTCGGCCATGCGTGCTCGCGAGATATCGACGTAGACGACTTCGCCTTGCTGACCGTCGATCACCACTTTGCGCACCCCGGGTACCAGGACCAGCTGCTTCTTCACGGCATCGGCGGTGTCGTACAGGTCTCGCCAGCTGTAACCCTCGCCGGTGAGCACGACGTATACGCCGTAGACGTCGCCGAAATCGTCGATCACCCTGGGGGCCGCAGCGCCCGGCGGCAGTGACGGCGATACATCGGCGACCTTGCGGCGCAGTTCGTCGAATATGTTAGGCAGGTCGTCCGCGCGGTACTTGTCCTTGAAGTCGATCAGGATGTCCGACAGGCCAGGTCGCGACACCGACATCTTGATCCGCTTCACCTGCTCCATGCGCTGGATGGCATCTTCCAGGTGGTAAGTCACCTCGTCCTGTACTTCCTGCGCGGTCGCGCCCGGATAGGCGGTCAGGATCTTCGCTGATTTGATGGTAAAAGCCGGGTCTTCGAGCTTGCCCATTTTATCGAAGGCGAGGATGCCGCCCCCGACCATAATCACCACCAGCAGCCAGGAGACAACCTTGCTCTTTACGGAGTATTCCCCGATATTCATACGGCTCGTCCTTTATTCTGCTCGTTGTTCAGCTGGGGTCATCCGCTCGCGGCTCGGCCTGCTCGGTCAGGATCATGCGCGACACCTGCATGCCCTCGGCCAGGTAAGCCGCGCCCACACTGACAATCTCCTCGCCACCGACGAGGCCGGAACTCACCTCGATGTTGCCGCCCGACATGCGGCCGATCTTTACCGCACGCTCAGTAACTGTCATGGTTTTATCATCCAGCACCCAGACCCGGGCATCCAGCTCGCTGTCGGCGACAACGGCGCTGATCGGCACCCACTTAGCGGTATCGGTACTGATAACCTGGGACAAATCGAGAAACACATTCGCCGTCATGCCGGGCAACACCGCGAAGTCCTTCGGCTGCGGCATGGTGAAGGTCACGCGAAAAGTTTGCGTCTGGGGATCGGCCTTGGTTGACACTTCCTTGATTGTTAACGGAAATTTGTCTCCCTCTTTACCTTCAAAGCTGGCGTAGGACTCGACGACCCTCGATGCCTGGGATTCGCTGACACTGCCTGCCTGCTCTGCGCGACGAATGCTGCGCACCAGGTTCTCGGACAGATCGATGGCAACGTCGAGTTGATCCACGTTCTGCAACTGGAATATCGCCTGCTTGGCTTGCACCTCCTCGAAGTTATCCACTTCCCGTCGCCCGATGGCTCCGGTGAAAGGAGCCCGTAACTCGGTATAGGCCAGTTCCTGATTGGCCAGCTTCAACGCGGCCTCGCTGGTGCGAAAATTGGCTTCCACGCGATCATAGTCGCTCTGGGAGATAGTGCCGTCCTGGATCAGCTCCTTCGCCCGGGCGAAGTTTTTACTGGCCTTGTCGAAGGTCGCCTGTCGATCGCTAACCCGGATCTTGTAGTCGGTCGGATCCAGTCGTGCCAGTACCTGGTCTTTTTTTACCCTGTCGCCTTCCTTGACCAGAATTTTCTGCAACGTGCCATTAACCCGGAACGAGAGTTCGGCTCGCTGCGACGCACTGATCGCGCCGGGGAAACGGCGCAATGCCTCGCCTCCGGCGCCTTCCACGGTAAACAGTTTGACCGGACGCACCGGCGGAGGTGGCGGTTCCTCTTGCGTCCCGCCACAGGCAGACAGGGTGGCAAACACGGATACCAGCAACAGGGCATTACGCAAGACAGTCATGATTAACGGTTTCTCGAAAAGGTCACTGGCAGCAAGGTTATCACTCGCCATTAACGCTGTGAAGCTCAGGCGCGATGAAAGTCCAGGTCATGAACGTCGCGGGGGTAGCGGTCGCCCGGTTCGGATAAGGGTTTCGGGGCGGGGGGCTGCGCGAAAGCATAAGACGCATTTGTCACCGACCCCCTGCCTCGGTTACTCCTTGATGATTTCGTTGAGCTCCTGTATCTGGCCAATATCGGCGTGCAGACGCGCCGCTTCGGTGGTGGCGGTGACGGCGATCGACGCGATCACGCCGAAAAGAATTAAACCGATCAACGCGATGACGACCGCGAGCGCTCGCGCGATGCGGCCGACCGGACGAATGTCGCCGTAACCTACCGTGGTCGCGGTGATAAACGACCAGTACAGGGTTTCGGTTGGCCGCCATTTCTCGAAATGTCCCGCGATCTGTCCCAGCGCGACAATCGTCGAGATCAGCAACAGGATGATCGGTGAGGCGATTTCCAGAATCAACCAGAATAATTGCAGGAAGGATATTGCGAAATCCATGATAGTTTATGGTTCAGTGGCAGATCCGCGAATGCTAACGCAAATTGCGGCGTTGCGGGAGCAGCATCTTGTAGTCGTTTTCCTGATACCCTTCACGCTGTTCATAATACCTTCACACATTGCGCGTGCAGATCAGGCATATTGCGCAAATCAAAATAAGACGAGGAATAATATGTTCGAGTGGATAGCAAGCCCCGAAGCCTGGATCGCACTGGCGACCTTGACCGCACTGGAGATCGTGCTCGGCATCGATAACATCATCTTTATTTCGATCCTGGTGTCACGCCTGCCGGAGCAGCAGCGCGAGTTCGGTCGGCGCGTTGGGCTTGCGCTCGCCATGTTGACGCGCCTGGCCCTGTTATTTTCCATCGCCTGGGTCATGGGCCTGAAGGAAGCCTGGTTCACCATATTCGAGCAGGAGATATCCGGCAGGGATACCATACTGATCCTCGGCGGCCTGTTCCTGCTCTACAAATCCACCCAGGAGATTCACCAGAGCATGGAGGGTGTCGAGGAGGAAACCAGCGTTCCGATAGCCGCCGGACTTGCCGGAGTGCTGGTACAGATTGCGATTCTCGACATCGTGTTCTCGCTCGACTCGGTCATCACCGCGGTCGGACTGGTCGACTATGTGTCCATCATGGCGATCGCAATTGTTATTGCTGTCTGCATTATGCTTTTGGCGGCCAAACCCATCGGTGACTTCGTTGACCGGCATCCCACGGTCAAGGTGCTCGCGCTGTCCTTCCTGATACTGGTTGGTGTCACGCTGATCGTCGAAGGCTTCGATGTACATGTGCCGAAGGGGTATATCTACTTCGCGATGGCGTTCTCGGTCACGGTGGAAATGCTCAACATCCGCATGCGCAGGAAAGCCGAGCCGGTGAAGCTGCACAAGCAGTACAGTGATTGAGGCATTGCCACCTGGGCACGGAGAGCGGGGTGATACGATCCACGGAGAGAACCTGTCTTGGCAGCTCGAGAGCAGAGCAGCATCGTCGGCAACCATTCCGGCCCATTTTCAGTTAATGAATTTGGATTGTATTCGGCATATACTGGCGCGATGTCTGAATTGGGGAAAACAAGATGAGCGTGAACGGAATTTGGAAAGTAGAAATGCTCGGACCCTATGGTTGGGAATCCGTGTCGACCGCGTTTCTCGAGGATGGCAAATACAGGGCCGCATCTGAGGATCATTACACGGTCGGTAACTACGAGGTTTCGGGTAATCGAATCGAGATATCGACTAGCGGCGTCCAACATGGTGAAGCCCGTACCGTGTTTGGCAAAAAAGAGAAAAATTTGGATATCAAAGTCGAAGGCGAAATCGACGGAGATATAATCAAGGGGCAAGCCCGGGACGAGGTGGGTGCCTACCAGATTTCGGTTCGAATAACACGTCTCGCGGATCTTGCTTGACCCCGGGTTCTCTGAATAGGGTGACAGTTAACTAAATTCAACGCGACTTCCCCGCGGATTACCCGCATCGTTGATCGTTCGGCGCGTCGCTTGAGCGCGGAAACTGCCTCGCAGCCCTCGCAACGACATGCCTGAGCGAGGGTGTCACTTTCCTCCATGCCGCAAGATCTCCGCCAAGTGTTCCGCATCTGACGGGTGATGAGCTGGGGTCTAGTGACGTTGGTCCTTCGTCCACCGCAGAAAGCGTTGCTTGTCACCAAGCCTGTACTTAAAAAGATGACCGATTGATCGGAAACCCGGACTTTTCTATCTCGCGCGGGATTGACCTTCAAGTTATAAATATTCGGGCACATTGCCCCCGGTTGCCGGCCAAAGCCCAGCGGTGGTCCGATCCCTGCCACGCGGCGTATAGATCGTAGTGGCACTGCAAGCACCGCGCGGAATCGGCAAGAAGCCGTGGCTTTTAGAGGCGGCGGCGCACTCCGGAAAGCCGTTCGGGGCCGACAGCCATAGCAAGCCAGTAAGCGATTTCAGCGCTGACGGCGAAATACGATGTTCATTTTTAACCGAATCTACCCCGTTCGAATCGGGGAGAGAGTAACAGGCTTATACAATCATGAAAAAATTTCTTCTGCTCGGATGTACTCTGCTGGTCTCGGCCTGCGCAACCAAATACCAGCCGAATTACATGATCCACGAAATCGCCGTGGTCAACAATTCTCGTGAAATGATCCAGCAGGTCACGGTGAGCGTGCCGGACACCGGCGCTACCTTCAGTTGCGGTAACATCGCACCGCTTGGATTATGTTCCAACCGCATGGGTAAACGCAGGTACGAATACAATCCGATCAAGATCGACTGGGTATTCGGCAACACGGCGGGGCAAACGAAAGAGTTCGTGATCGACGTGCCGTCCTACTTTTCCACCGGTGTGCCGCTACGCGCCGAAATTGCGTTTAGCCCGGAAGGCGAATTGTCAGCCTACTTCGAACAGGAAACGCCGTTTCGCTAGGCCCGAACCGTTTAGCTCGGGTCAGTGCGGGCGCATCGATCTCAGTTTAGCCTGCAATGCCTGTTCCCCGTGGTCCTGCACAATACGGTCGTGGATGAAAAGCGCCTGCAGCAGGGCGAGGGTCACGCGGTGCCCGGGCTGGTGCACGAACAGGTGGCCGAAAATCGCCGAACCCGCCAGCGCGAGATCGCCGAAGCATTCCAGCATCTTGTAGCGCGCAAACTCTTCGTGATAACGCAGGCGCCATTTGCCGAGGTCGATGCGGTCGTCCAGCAAGCCTGTACGACCTGGTACGTCAGTATCGAAAGGATCGACAAGCCCTGCCAGCCCGAGCGACCGCGCGGGCCCGACTTCGCGTTCGAATACGTGGTCGATCATTTCCAGCGACAGGCACTCTGGTTCGATGGTCGGATCATTGAATTCGACGTTAACGGTAATCCTCGGAATCGTGCTTGGATTCAGGATGGCGTAGCGTTCGCCGAGCCTGGCCTCGATCGGACGTTCGATCCAGAGCCCGAGACGGGGTAAGTCCTGGCGTTGTAACCCAATACGATTGATTATCGACATTATTGTTGCGCAGGTTCCATCGAGCAGGGGCAGTTCGTCACCGTCGATTTCGACAATCGCATTGTCGACGCCGCAGCCGCGCAAGGCGGCTAACAGGATTTCCACACCGCTCACGGTCGTTCCGTAGTCGTTACCGAGCACCGTGCAGGTCCGGGTATCGACCACGTTTTTCCAGCTAGCCTCGATCGCGGAGCGGTCGAAATCGACATCGCTACGCCGAAATCGGATGCCGCGGTCCGCCGCTGCCGGCAGCAGCGTCATCGATACCCGCTTGCCGCCGAGCAGGCCGGCGCCGCTGTAGTCAACCGGGGCGGCGAGGGTGTATTGATTCCTGCCCCGCTCGGGATTGGAAAAAAACATCGATTTGTCTCGCAGTAAAAACGGTTGCGTTACTATCGAATAGATTGGGACAATGGCGTTAATCCGGGTGCGCCAATAGATGATCCCGGCAAAAGCTAAAAACTGTTATGCCGCTTGCCTCCCATTTTTCCGTTTTGTCGTCGTCGGTGTTGATGATCGCGAAAGCCATCGATTCCTACGGCTGCGACAGCCGTGAACTGTTTCACCGTGCCGGTCTCGATCATGATCGCCTGACGCAGCCGCTGGCGCGTTTTTCCTATGGCGCGTTGCAGCGCCTGTGGGTGATCGCGCAGGAAACCACCGGCGATCCCTGCTTCAGCCTCCGGGTTGCCAGTTTCTGGCATCCGACCACGTTCCACGCGCTCGGTTATTCGTGGCTCGCGAGCCGCAACCTCGAGGAAGCCTTCGACCGGCTGGTGCGGTATTCCAGCGTTGTCAGCACCGCGGCGAAAGGCGCCCTGCGGATCGAAAAATCACGCGATTCGTTTTGCCTGGTCGCCGATACCGATCACGTAACCCCGCCGCCGGTGCCGGTGGCGATGGAGTCCGGCATGGCGGCAATCCTGGCGATGTGCCGTGGCGCCTACGGCAACCGGTTCCGACCGCTCGAAGTGCAGATGCGTCACCCCGAACCCTCCTGTGTCGACCAGTTTGTCGAGCACTTTCGCGCGCCGGTCAGGTTTTCGCAGCCGCGCTACGCGATGTGCATCGATCCCGCGGTCGTGAGCGAGTCGCTGGCCACCGCGAATCCCGAACTGGTCAGGGTCAATGACCAGGTTGTGACTGATTATCTCGCCCGGCTGGATCGCGAGGACGTTATCATGCGCGTTCGATCCGAACTGATCGAACGCCTGCCCAGCGGCCAGGTCGACGAGGCTGATATCGCGTCGTCGGTTAACCTGAGCCGTCGCAGCCTGCAGCGCAAGCTCAGAGAGCGCGGCGTGTCATTCTCGGAACTGCTCGACAGTTCGCGCCGCGAACTGGGTCTGCAGTACGTGCGCGATCCGCAGTATTCGCTGAACGAAGTCGCCTACCTGCTCGG
>JAACFA010000184.1 GCA_009937625.1 Gammaproteobacteria bacterium
ATCTGGCGCACGATAACCTCGATGTGCTTATCGTTGATCTGCACGCCCTGCAGGCGGTAAACGTCCTGCACCTCGTTGACCATGTAGTTGGTCAGATCGCGCACGCCCTTGATACGCACGATATCGTGCGAGTCGAGCTCACCGTCAACCAGAACCTCGCCCTTGTCGACATGCTCGCCCTCGAACACGTTGATATGACGGAACTTCGGAATCAGCGTTTCGATCGACTCGCCTTCGCTGTCGGTAATAACCAGCCGCTTCTTGCCCTTGGTTTCCTTACCGAAGGATACGGTACCGGTCATTTCAGCCAGGATAGCGGGCTCTTTCGGCTTGCGGGCCTCGAACAGGTCGGCAACCCTTGGCAGACCACCGGTTATATCCCGGTTCTTAGACGATTCCTGCGGAATCTTGGCGAGTACGTCACCAACCTTGATCCTGGCGCCGTCCTCGACGTTGACGAAGGCACCACCCGGCAGCATGTAGTGCACCGGAATATTGGTACCGGCATAGCACAACACGTTGCCCTTGGCGTCCACCAGTTCTACCGTCGGGCGCAATTCCTTACCCGCATTGGAGCGGATCGAATCGTCCATGACCTCGATCGTGGTCAGGCCGGTCATTTCATCGACGCGATGCTGGACCGTGACCGCTTCGACGAAGTCGGTGAACTTGACCTTACCCGCAACCTCGGTGATTACCGGGTGCATATGCGGATCCCAGGTGGCCAGCGTATCGCCGGCGTTCACCTTGGCGCCATCCTTGATTGCAAATTCCGAACCGTAGGGAATCTTGTAACGTTCCTTTTCACGGCCGGTGACATCGTCCACGACGCCGACTTCACCCGAACGCGATACCGCGATCAGGTGCTTGGACGAATTCTGCACGACCTTGACGTTGTGGAAGCGCACGGTACCGCTATTCTTGACCTCGATACTGTTAACCGAGGCCGAACTGCTGGCGGCACCACCGATGTGGAAGGTGCGCATGGTCAACTGGGTGCCGGGCTCGCCGATCGACTGCGCGGCGATTACGCCCACGGCCTCGCCCTTGCCAACCTTGTGCCCACGGGCCAGCTCGCGGCCGTAACACTGCACGCAGATGCCGTGGCGCGCTTCGCAGGTCACCGCCGAGCGCACCTTGATCTCGTCTACGCCCATTTCATTGATTATTTCGACTTCGCGCTCTTCCAGCAGGGTGCCATTGGGAATGACGACCTTGCCTTTTTCGTCCTCGAGGTCCTGCTGGATGACACGACCCAGCACCCGCTCACCGAGGTCGACAACGATATCGCCCCCTTCGATGACCGGACGCAGCTCGATACCTTCTACGGTGCCACAGTCGTCCATGTTGACGACCAGGTCCTGCGACACGTCTACCAGACGGCGCGTCAGGTAACCGGAGTTTGCCGTTTTCAGAGCCGTATCGGCGAGACCCTTACGCGCACCGTGGGTCGAAATAAAGTATTGCAGTACGTCGAGACCCTCGCGGAAGTTCGCGGTGATGGCGTTCTCGATGATCGAACCGTCAGGCTTGGCCATCAGGCCTCGCATGCCGGCGAGCTGGCGAATCTGGGCCGCGGAACCCCGCGCCCCCGAATCGGCCATGACGAATATCGAGTTGAACGAATCCTGAACCACCTCGTTACCCTCGGCGTCGACCACGGTTTCCTTGCCGATTTCGTTCATCATCGCGCGCGCCACCTTGTCGTTGGCATGCGACCAGATATCGACCACCTTGTTATAACGCTCGCCCGAGGTTACCAGGCCAGTTTGCCACTGCTTTTCGATGTCCTTGATTTCAGCCTCGGCGGCCTTGATCAGCTCAACCTTTTCGGCCGGTATGATCATATCGTTTACGCCGATCGAGATACCCGAACGCGTGGCATAGTGATAGCCGGTATACATCAGCTGGTCCGCGAGAATGACCGTATCCTTGAGACCGACCTCGCGGTAACAGGCGTCGATCAGCTTGGACACGGCTTTTTTATCCAGCGTCTTGTTGATCAGCGAGAACGGCAGGCCTTCCGGCAGCATTTCGCTCAGGATAGCGCGTCCGACCGTGGTATCGACCAGGGTCCTGGTCTCTACCCGATTGCCGTCTTCGTCACGGCGAAATTCGGAAACACGGCACTTGATGCGTGCCTGTAACTGAACCACCTTGTTGTGATAAGCGCGCAGCACCTCCTTGGCGTCGGCAAAGGCCATGCCTTCACCCTGAACGTTTATCTTGTCGCGTGTCATGTAATACAGCCCGAGGATAATATCCTGGGTCGGCACGATGATCGGCTTACCGTTGGCGGGCGACAGAATGTTGTTCGATGACATCATCAGCGCGCGCACTTCGAGCTGCGCCTCGATCGACAGCGGCACGTGTACCGCCATCTGATCACCGTCGAAGTCGGCGTTGAATGCGGTACAAACCAGCGGATGCAGCTGGATCGCCTTGCCCTCGATCAGGATCGGTTCGAACGCCTGGATCCCGAGACGGTGCAGGGTCGGCGCACGGTTGAGCATGATCGGATGCTCACGAATGACTTCTTCGAGAATATCCCAGACTTCTGCCACTTCACGCTCGACCAGCTTTTTGGCGGCCTTGATGGTGGTGGCGAGGCCGCGCATTTGCAGCTTGCTGAAAATAAACGGCTTGAACAGCTCCAGCGCCATTTTCTTCGGCAATCCGCACTGGTGCAGCTTCAGCGTCGGGCCGACCACGATAACCGAGCGGCCGGAGTAGTCGACGCGCTTGCCCAGCAGGTTCTGACGGAAACGTCCCTGCTTGCCCTTGATCATGTCGGACAAGGATTTCAGCGGGCGCTTGTTGGTGCCGGTGATGGCACGGCCGCGGCGACCGTTGTCGAGCAGCGCATCGACCGATTCCTGCAGCATGCGCTTCTCGTTACGCACAATAATATCGGGAGCGTTGAGCTCGAGCAGGCGCTTGAGGCGGTTGTTACGGTTGATGACGCGACGGTACAAATCGTTCAGATCCGAGGTCGCGAAGCGGCCACCGTCGAGCGGCACCAGCGGGCGCAGATCCGGCGGCAGCACCGGCAACACGGTCATCACCATCCATTCCGGACGGTTGCCCGAATCGATGAAGGCTTCGACCAGCTTGAGCCGCTTTGACAGGCGCTTGAACTTGGTTTCAGACTTGGTGCTCTCGATCTCTTCGCGCAGCTCCTGGGCTTCATGATTCAGATCGACATCGCGCAACAGCTCGTAAACAGCTTCGGCTCCCATCTTGGCGTTGAAATCGTCACCGAATTCCTCGATCGCCTCGAGGTACGCCTCGTCGGTCAACAGCTGACCTTTTTCGAGGGTGGTCATACCGGGATCGATAACGACGAACCCTTCGAAATACAGCACCCGCTCGATGTCGCGCAGCGTCATGTCGAGCAGCAGGCCGATACGTGACGGCAGCGACTTCAGGAACCAGATGTGCGCGATCGGGCAGGCCAGTTCGATGTGACCCATGCGCTCGCGGCGTACCTTGGTCTGGGTGACCTCGACGCCGCATTTCTCGCACACCACGCCGCGGTGCTTGAGGCGCTTGTACTTGCCGCAGAGGCACTCGAAATCCTTGACGGGACCGAATACCTTGGCGCAGAACAGGCCGTCACGCTCCGGTTTGAAGGTGCGGTAGTTGATGGTTTCCGGCTTCTTGACCTCGCCGTAGGACCAGGAACGAACCATGTCTGGCGAGGCCAGCCCTACCCGGATGTGGTCAAAATCTTCGTCCGCACCCTGTTTCTTTAAGAGATTCAGTAAGTCTTTCATGATTATTCCTGCTCCAGTTCAATGTTCAGGCTCAAGGAGCGGATCTCCTTGAGGAGCACGTTAAACGACTCCGGCATTCCTGCCTCCATACTGAAATCGCCGTCGACGATGTTCTTGTACATCTTGTTACGGCCGTTGACGTCGTCCGACTTGACCGTCAGCATTTCCTGCAAGGTGTAAGCCGCGCCGTAGGACTCAAGCGCCCAGACCTCCATCTCGCCGAAACGCTGGCCGCCGAACTGCGCCTTGCCGCCCAGCGGCTGCTGGGTAACCAGGCTGTAGGGCCCGGTCGAACGAGCATGCATCTTGTCATCGACGAGGTGGTTGAGCTTCAGCATGTACATATATCCCACGGTGACCGGGCGATCGAACGCTTCGCCGGTGCGACCGTCGATCAGAGTCGTCTGGCCGGTTTCCGGCAATTCCGCCAGCGCCAGCATGTTCTTGATTTCCTCTTCCTCGGCGCCGTCGAATACCGGTGTCGCCATCGGCACGCCGTCCCGCAGGTTGCGGCAGAGTTCGATCACGTCGTCATCGCTGAGTTCTTTCAGCCTGAGTTTCTCGGAGTTGTTGTTATAAATCTTCCTGAGGAAAGTCTTCAACTCCTCGACCTTGCGCTGGTTGTCCAGCATTTCGCCGATCTTGAGGCCGAGGCCCGCCGCGGCCCAGCCGAGGTGCGCCTCGAGGATCTGACCGACGTTCATGCGCGACGGTACGCCGAGCGGGTTCAGTACCACGTCTACCGGGGTACCGTCTTCGCGGTAAGGCATATCCTCTTCCGGCACGATCATCGAGACCACGCCCTTGTTACCGTGGCGTCCCGCCATCTTGTCGCCGGGCTGCATGCGGCGCTTGACCGCGACGTAGACCTTGACCATCTTGAGTACGCCGGGTTTCAAATCGTCACCCGCGGTAACCTTCTTCTTCTTTTCCTCGAACAGGCGATCGAATTCGGCGCGCTGCGACTCGAGTTGCTCGTTAAGCGACTCCATCTGCTTGGCGAGCTTGTCATCGATAACGCGGATCTTGGACCACTGGTCACGACCGATCGATTCGAGATAGTCGGCGGTAATGACGCCGTTCTTCTTCATGCCGCCGGGTCCGCCGCTGGCCTTCTTGCCGGTGCACAGGCGCGCCACGCGCTGGTAGATATTTTCCTCGATGATGCGGAACTGGTCGTCCAGGTCCTTCTTCAACGAATCGATCTCGATACGCTCGTTATCGAGCGCGCGTGCATCCTTTTCGACGCCGTCGCGGGTGAACACCCGCACGTCGACGACGGTTCCGGTCACGCCCGACTTCATGCGCAGCGAGGTATCCTTAACGTCCGACGCCTTTTCGCCGAAGATCGCGCGCAGCAGCTTCTCTTCCGGGGTCAGCTGGGTTTCGCCTTTCGGGGTTACCTTGCCAACCAGGATATCGCCCGGCTTGACTTCGGCTCCGACGTAGACCACGCCGGATTCGTCCAGCTTGGACAGCAGGCCTTCGCTGACATTCGGGATATCCGCCGTAATTTCCTCGGCGCCGAGCTTGGTGTCACGCGCGAGACAGGACAGTTCCTCGATATGCACAGTGGTAAAACGATCTTCCTTGACCACCCGCTCGGACAACAGGATCGAGTCCTCGAAGTTATAGCCGTTCCAGGGCATGAACGCGACCTGCATGTTCTGGCCCAGCGCCAGTTCACCGAGATCGGTCGAGGCGCCATCGGCGAGCACGTCGCCAGCCTCGATAACGTCGCCCGGACGCACCAGCGGCTTCTGGTTGATACAGGTGTTCTGGTTGGAACGCGTGTACTTGGTGAAGTTGTAGATGTCGACACCGGGCTCGCCGGCGCTGGTCTCGGAATCATCGACCCGCACCACGACACGGCTGGCGTCGACTGAATCGACCACGCCGCCGCGCAGGGCCTTGACCGTGGTCCCCGAATCGACCGCAACCGAACGCTCCATGCCGGTTCCGACCAGCGGCTTTTCGGCGCGCAGGCAAGGCACCGCCTGGCGCTGCATGTTGGAGCCCATCAGCGCGCGGTTGGCGTCGTCGTGCTCGAGGAACGGAATCAGCGAAGCCGCGACCGATACGATCTGCTTCGGCGACACGTCCATGTAATCGATCTTGTCGGCAGTCGACAGAATCGATTCGTTCTGGTG
>JAACFA010000185.1 GCA_009937625.1 Gammaproteobacteria bacterium
GGCTGCACTTTGACGATGCGATCCTCGAGCGGCTGCGGCAAAAGGGCGTCGAGTTTGCCCATGTTACGCTGCACGTCGGTGCCGGCACCTTTCAGCCGGTGCGCGGCGACGATATCGAGAGCCATGTCATGCATGCCGAACTGGTCGATGTGCCACAGCCTGTGTGTGACGCGATCGCAGCCACGCGCGAACGGGGCAACAAGGTAATCGCCGTCGGCACTACCGTGGTGCGCAGTCTCGAGACGGCCGCGGCCAACGGTAAACTACAGCCTTTGCTGGGGGAATCAAACTTGTTCATCAAGCCGGGATACGAATTCAGAATCGTCGACGCGTTGCTGACCAATTTTCACCTGCCGCGCTCGACCCTGCTGATACTGGTCAGCGCGTTTGCGGGCACCGGCCTGATGCGGCTGGCTTACGAGCACGCGGTGGAGCAACGCTACCGCTTTTTCAGTTACGGTGACGCAATGTTTATCGAAAACCGCGCGCCGCGTGATCGCTGATGGAATTCACCCTCGACTGGACCGACGACCGTGCCCGGCGTGGCCGCCTGGTGTTCGCCCGCGGCACGGTCGAAACCCCCGCCTTCATGCCGGTGGGGACCTATGGCACGGTCAAGGCGATGACGCCGGAAGAGTTGCTTGAGACCGGGGCGCAAATCATCCTCGGCAATACCTTTCATCTAATGCTGCGCCCGGGCACCGAGATCATCCGGAAACATGGCGATTTGCACGATCTGATGCACTGGCAGGGACCGATCCTGACCGATTCCGGCGGGTTCCAGGTTTTCAGTCTCGCCAAGATGCGCAAGATTACCGAGGAAGGGGTGACCTTCGCGTCTCCTGTCGATGGCGCGAAAGTATTTTTGAGTCCCGAGGTCTCGATGCAGGTGCAGCGCGACCTGGGTTCCGACATCGTTATGTGCTTCGACGAGTGCACACCCTATCCGGCGACCGAGGAGGTGGTGCGTGAATCGATGCAGTTGTCGTTACGCTGGGCCGAGCGCAGCAAGATCGCGTTTGCCGATAATCCCAACTCCTTGTTCGGTATCGTGCAGGGTGGCACCTGGCCCGAGTTGCGCATCGAATCGGCGCGCGGGCTGATCGACATCGGCTTCGACGGCTACGCCATCGGCGGCCTGTCGGTGGGTGAATCGGCGCAAGAGCGCAACGCCATGCTGGATGTGGTGCTGCCCGAGCTACCAACCGAAAAGCCGCGCTACCTGATGGGGGTAGGCAAGCCCGAAGACCTGGTCGAGGGCGTGCGCCGCGGCGTCGATATGTTCGATTGCGTGATTCCGACGCGCAACGCCCGTACCGGGTTTCTGTACACCAACGACGGTATCATCCGCATCCGTAATAGCCGCTATGCCGACGATACCGCGCCGCTGGCGGCGGACTGCGGCTGCTACACCTGCCGCCACTACTCGCGTGCCTATTTGCGCCACCTGGACAAGTGCGGCGAAATCCTGGGCGCGCGGCTCAACACCATTCACAACCTTTACTACTTCCAGCAATTGATGGCTTCGATACGCGCCGCTATCGAGGCCGATAGTTACGCGCAATTTTGCGACAACTTTTTCCAGCGTTACGAGTCGAAGTCCGTATGAGCAAAAATGCGCTTCCGCCTTGTGGGATGACCATCCTAGTGCCATAATACGCGCCGCTCCGGGCTTGGGCCGGGGTCACAAATTGCAAACCAAGGGTTTATCAAAATGAGTTTCTTTATAAACGATGCGCTAGCGCAAGGATCCGAAGGGGGGCAAGGCGGCACCCTGGAGCTGATATTGCCGCTGCTGTTGATGTTCGCCATTTTCTATTTTTTGCTGATTCGTCCGCAGCAGAAAAAAGCCAAGGAACACAAAAACATGGTCGAAGCCCTCAACAAGGGCGACGAGATCATTACCAACGGCGGCCTGCTGGCCAAGATTACCGATACCGACGAAAATTTTCTAACCTGCAAGATCTCGGATAACGTCGAAGTCAAGATTCAGCGCCACGCGATCGCCTCTGTATTGCCCAAGGGCACGATCAAGAACCTGTAACCGCGATGGTCAATCGTTATGCACCCTGGAGATATATTCTCCTCATCCTGGTAGTTGTCATCGGGGCCCTTTACGCGGCGCCGAATCTCTATGGCGAAGACCCGGCGTTGCAGATTACCCACCGGGTCAACCTGGTCGACGAGGGTGAGCTGAACAATATAAAAAGCCTGCTGGAGGCGGGCGGTATCGAGTATCGCTCAGCCGAACTCGATGGCAACAACGTCCTGGTGCGTTTCGCCTCGGAGGACGCCCAACTCAGGGCCGCGACCCAGGTTCGCGATGCGCTCCATGCCAACGACCGGCGCTACAGCGTTGCACTCAACCTCGCGCCGGCGACGCCCGACTGGCTCTCCGCGTTTAATGCCCTGCCGATGTACCTGGGTCTGGATCTGCGCGGCGGCGTTCACTTTCTGATGGAAGTCGACATGGAGTCGGCCATCGAAAAATCGCTGGAGCGTGTCGCCGGCGAGTTCCGAACCTTTATGCGTGAGGAAAAACTGCGCTACAACGCGGTGCAGTCGGACCAGCAAAAGATCAGGGTTCGTTTCTCCAGCGCCGAGGGCCGCGATGCCGCGCGCCTGGTGCTGGAGGAGGAATTCCGCGACTACCTTTTTGCCGATACCAGCGACGACCGCAGCTGGTTCATCGAGATCAGCTACAACGCGGCAGCACTCGAGGAAGAGCGGCGCGCTGCGATCGAGCAGAATATTTCTACCCTCAAGAATCGTGTCAACGAACTCGGCGTTGCCGAGCCGGTGATTCAGCGCCAGGGTGACGAGCGTGTCGTGGTGCAGTTACCCGGGGTGCAGGATACGGTGCGCGCCAAGGAGATCCTGGGTGCGACCGCGACCCTGGAGTTTCGCCTGGTGCACGGCAGTTTTACCGACTGGAGCGCGGCCCAGGCCTCGGGCAAGGCGCCCATTGGTACCCGTCTTTACCTCCAGAGTAACGGTGACCCGGTACTCCTGAAGCGCAGCGTTATCGTCACCGGCGACCAGATTGTCGGCGCGGCTTCGGGCATCGATCAACAAAGCGGCTCGCCCGATGTCACGATTACGATGAATGCCAAGGGCGCAGACCGCATGGCCGAGATTACCCGGGATAACATCGGCAAACCGATGGGCGTGGTGTTTATCGAGGACAAGTTCGAATTCCGCGAGGTGGATGGCGTCAGGCAGCGTATCAGGACCACCGAGTCCCAGGTCATCAATGTAGCCACGATTCGCGATCAACTCAGCAAACGTTTCCATATCACCGGGCTCGACAGCACCCGCGAAGCCCGTGACCTGGCGCTGTTGCTGCGCGCCGGTGCCCTCAGAGCGCCCATGGTAATCGTCGAGGAACGCACCGTCGGGCCGAGCCTGGGCCAGGAAAATATCGACCGTGGTTTCCTGTCGGTCGTCGTCGGCTTTATTCTGGTGCTGGTTTTCATGGCGGTTTACTACAAGGTATTCGGCCTGGTGGCGAATCTCGCGCTCAGCCTCAACCTGGTGCTGATGGTCGCAATTCTGTCGCTGTTCCAGGCGACGCTCACCTTGCCGGGGATCGCGGGTATCGTCCTGACCGTAGGTATGGCGGTTGACGCCAACGTGTTGATTTTCGAGCGGATTCGAGAGGAACTGCGCGTCGGCAACACGCCGCAGGCGGCGATTTACGCCGGTTACGAAAAGGCTTTCGGCACCATTGCCGATGCCAATATCACGACCTTCATAGCCGCGATCGTGTTATTCGGTTTCGGTACCGGCCCGATACAGGGATTCGCGGTAACCTTGATGATCGGCATCGTGTCGTCGATGTTTACCGCGATTTTCGGCACGCGCGCGGTTATCAACCTGATTTACGGTCGTAAACAGGTTAGCCGGCTGGCGATTTAATCATGGCTAAGACATTGTTCAACAATTTCGACTTCATGGGCCTGCGCAAGCCGGCGATGATTCTATCCTCGGTACTGTTACTGGTTGCGGTCTTCAGCCTGTTCACGATGAAGCTGAATGTCGGAATCGATTTCACCGGCGGCAGCATTATCGAGGTCGGTTACCTGCAGGCGGTCGAGCTCGAACCGATTCGTAACGCGCTCGAGGCCGAGGGTTTCGGCGACGCCATCGTGCAGCATTTCGGCAGCGCCAGCGAAGTGCTGATACGGCTGGTGCCCGAAGAGGGGAAGGACAAGGCGGAGCTTAGTTCGCAAATTATCGGCCTGCTGGAAGCGGCCAGTGAGACCGACATCGACGTGCGTCGTGTCGACTTCGTCGGACCGCAGGTCGGTGAGGAACTGACCGAGGATGGCGGGCTGGCCGTACTCTACGCGCTGATCGCGATCCTGGTTTACGTTGCGTTTCGCTTCGAGTATCGCTTTTCGCTGGGCGCGGTGGCGGCGCTGGTGCACGATGTGGTGATCACGCTGGGCGTGTTCTCGGTGCTGCAGCTGGACTTCGACCTGAGCGTGCTGGCCGCGATTCTGGCGGTTATCGGTTACTCGCTTAACGATACCATAGTGGTGTTCGACCGCGTGCGCGAGAACTTCCGCAAGATCCGCAAGAAGACTTCGATCGAAGTGGTCAATATGTCGATCAACCAGACCATATCGCGTACCTTGATGACATCGTTGACGACCTTGCTGGTGCTGTTATCGCTGTCTTTTCTCGGCGGCGAAGTTATCCACGCCTTTTCCACGGCGCTGATTATCGGCGTCGTGGTCGGAACCTATTCTTCTATCTACGTCGCCACTACCACCGCGCTGGCGCTAGGCATCAGCCGCAGCGACCTGTTATTGCCGGAGAAGGAAGGCGAGGACCTGGCCGGGCCATGAGCCGAAGAGGGAATCATGCATATAGATCCTGAACTCATCGATGAATTGAACCTGCTGAGGCGTTTTAGCATGGGCGGGCCGGTAGCAATGGACGTCCACGATAACCCGGACCCGGCGATCGTCGCCGCGGCCGAACGCATGCACGAAAAAGGCCTGATTACGCAGCCTGACGGCGGCCAGCTGACCGACAGCGGGCGCGAGGCGATCGAGCACATGGAACGCCTGTTCAACCTGCTGGATCCGCCGCTCGAACCGATTTAGCCGCAGATCTCCGGCGGCGGAAACAGGGTAAGTATTCAGATATTATTGGGTGGCGGAAAAGGGCCGGCGTCAGTTCCAAGATAACGCCCGGTCTCCGAATGCAATTTTCTACCATCGGAATCGGCAGAATGCCGTACTGCGTCGAGACCCAGGCCAGTATCGACAGCGATATAGTCAGGCTCAATGAAATAAACGGGCTTTTGTCCAAATTCAAATTGGCTCCAGAGCAAATACCCGGACAGGACCGACGAGCCAGGACCCGGCAAGGGCAAAAGTTAAATTGAATGAAAGGCGGCCCTGCACCAGGGAATCTCGTTATTCGATACAATACTCGAGATATTGAAGCAGGGTGAATTCGAACGCGTCAATGCACTCGAGAATCAGAGAAAACCATATAAAACATAGGCATTTAGGGTTTCATTCGAGGAAATCGGCCTGATCAAGGTACGGTATTCGAAATATCTAAAGGAACATGTTCTCGATAAATCGAACCTGTTCGAGAAATCTTTAATCTCGCAACGGGCTCTCGTCAAGGACGCCGCGAGGGCAGCCGCGACTGGTCCGCGTAATGACTCGGGCCCTAATAGTCATTTGTGGCGTGATTTAAAAATACAATGTAAAAACACTCTATTCATCGTCAAAATTATGGCGGCTTGAACTAAATTAGACTTAGAATTCCAGGGCTGTCAAAATATCGGCCGGAACCTAGTTCGAGTAACCAGAGCGACGGAAAATGATGGAACATGGTGGAACTCGGGATAGCAACGAGGTGCTTGTTGTCGATTCCAACTACACGCGAGGACATTCATCACGCCCGAACAGTTACCCGACATACCACGGCGTGAATTGTTCAATTATCTTGCTATCTTCAGCATCGGCGGAGATTATATTGCCAAATTTTTTCTGGAGCGGAACAAGCAGGACAATTGCCAGTACCCGGTAATATTGCTAGCAGATAAATCGGAATTGAGTTCACTCGAAATCGTGGTAGAGCTGCCCTTCATATCCGGACTGTGCTTCCAGTCTGATTACTACTCGCTGTCGCAGGTCATGGACCAGGCACGCAAGCACAATAAGCGTGAGCGTCGTATGCAAAACCGCGAGTGCCAGCCCTTGATCGGTAACAGCAAGGCCATAGAGCGCATAAACCTGATGATCGACCAGGTATCCGATACCAACGCCTCGGTGCTCATAACCGGTGATTCAGGCACCGGCAAGGAAGTCATCGCGCGGAATATCCACGCGCAGTCATCGCGCAGCGAGAAACCCTTTATTCCAATTAACTGTGCTGCGATTCCGGCCGATCTGCTCGAAGGCGAGCTATTCGGTCACGAAAAAGGCGCTTTTACCGGTGCCATCGGCCCGCGCCAGGGGCGCTTCGAAATGG
The DNA here is from genome assembly GCA_009937625.1 of Gammaproteobacteria bacterium. Classification (GTDB taxonomy): domain Bacteria; phylum Pseudomonadota; class Gammaproteobacteria. The sequence continues at coordinate 6,502 of JAACFA010000185.1, forward strand.
CCGAGGGCGGCGTCATCTTCCTCGACGAGATCGGCGACATGCCGCTGCCGCTGCAGGTAAAGCTACTACGGGTGCTGCAGGAACGCCGCTACGAAAAAGTGGGAAGTATCAATCCTGTTAAAACCGACGTGCGCGTTATTGCCGCGACCCATCGCCGCCTCGAGGATATGATAGCCGAAGGCCAGTTCCGCGAGGACCTGTTTTATCGGCTCAACGTGTTTCCGATCGAAGTGCCACCCCTGCTCGCGCGCAAATCCGATATACCCCAGTTGATTCATGAAGTGATTTCACGTATCGAGCGCGAAAATCGTGGCTCGGTGCGGCTTAGCAAGAAAGCGATTTCGATGCTGCAGCAATACGACTGGCCAGGTAACGTCCCCGAGCTTACCAACCTGATCGAAAGGTTGGCCATTTTGTTTCCGCACGGTGTGGTTGACTCCAAGGACCTACCGGATAAATACCAGGTTGAGGGCGCGATAGCCCGGGACATTGAAAGCAGTGAAGAGGATCCGGCTGCGCCTCAGTCAGGTCCAGACTTAACCGAGTTGCCGAGCGACGGAATCGATATGAAGAAATACCTCACCGATATCGAAATTGCGTTGATCGAACAGGCCTTGTCCAAGACCAACAACGTGGTCGCCCGCGCTGCTACCATGCTTAATATGCGGCGTACCACGCTGGTAGAAAAGATGCGCAAGTACGAGATCGAACGCGGCGGCTAAACGGCATCCTCGGCATCGTGAATCCTGTCAATGTTTCCCTTCAAGACCCGCTTCGCAAAACTTGTAGTTGCACATACGCATCGTGATTAGCATCACGAGCGGGAAATAAACGGTCTTCTCGCATATTGTGAAATACTGGACTTGCAGGTTTAGATTAAAGCTTTAAGCTCGGCGCCTGGCACGTACAATGCACCTTATTTCCTGAAATACCCGTCCATGTTTAATCCCAGGCTACCGCAACCTCCTTGCTTTACGGTTCTACTATGGCTGTTATATTTGTGCGCCTGGCTGCCGACGGCCTCGGCGGATGAAATTGATTTTGCCGAGATCAGGAAGCAGGCGCTGTTTGCGAGGGTTGTATATAGGCCCGAAAACGAAATACGCGCCCTGGCAGAGTCCAATCGGTATCGACTGAATCTTTATCAAACCATCCCGGATAGCCAGATAACGTTTTTCCTCGCTACCAGCGATTCGACTCGAACCCATTTGATCTCGGTACGCGGTACTTCCAATGCCGAGAATGCGATGGTGGACCTTGCGCTAAAACTGCTGCCCGACGAAAAAACGGGCGCGCGATTGCACCAGGGCTTTTCTTACGCGGCCAAACAGGTTTACGCGAAACTCAAGCCCCTGGTCAAACCGGGCTACAAGGTACGGGCGACGG